>JAISVU010000190.1 GCA_031271375.1 Clostridiales bacterium
TATGATTGATTGTATTACGCCTGGGTTCTGCATAGCCGCCACTTCCATTATCAAAAGGTACACAGTTAATGTGCTCTTTCGATTTTGGCGGTTACTATTTCATGTCTTTTGTCAAGTGCCTTTTACAATTTCGTCCCTGCTTTTTTATCCCTGTTCACCGCTTTGGCCTGGTAACCTTAAGTTGACAGCAGTGATTCATTATTTATTTTTCATTATTCATTAACGGCCAAAGGCCGTGACGCCGCCCCTACGATGGGCGCATGATTTCCTTTAGTTTCTCCAGCACTTGCGAGAGCAGGCCGTCGGACATGGGTTTATGTTCGAATGTCCAGCGGCCGTCGGCGTAGGTGATGTGGGAGCGCAGAAGGAAGATGGCGGCGGTGACGACCGGGATTATGACCAGGGGGTCCGCGAAGCGGGCCTCCGGTGGGGCGGAGCTTTTGGCGTCGAGCCAGGGGGCCAGCTCCGGGCGCTGGGCGCGCAGGACGGAGACAATGTCCGCGCACAGGCCGCCGGGGACGGCAATGCCCGGGGCGGCGGCGGTAAAGCCCGGCGGCAGCGCGGCGACGAAGGCGGGGAAATCCGGGTCCAGGCGGGCTAGGTCTTGCAGGATGGGCGCGTAATCAGGCATCGGGGGAGCCTCCTTTGCGTTCTTTATTCAACCGATCAAGATTGCGTCTTGTTATACCTTCGCTGTATGTATCTTTATACCTCACGAAGATTTCCAACGCTGTGTTAAGGTATTCATCGGCGGCGGCGTACTCTTTGCGTTCAATGGACAAAATACCCAGCTGATGATAGGTCAGGCCTGCGCCGTATGCGTCTTTCAGCTTTAACTTGATATCCAGCGACTGCCTGTACCAGTCCTCGGCGGCGTCGAAATCCCGCAGCTCCTGTGCGACCATACCCAGCTGATGATAGGTCTGAGCCGCGCCGTGCGCGTCTTTCAGCTTCAATTTGATATCCAGCGACTGCCTGTACCAATCCTCGGCGGCGTCGAAATTCCGATTCAGATACGCTACATTACCCAGCTGATGATAGGTCTGAGCCGCGCCATACGCGTTATTCAGCTTTAACTCGATATCCAGCGACTGTCTGTACCAACTCTCCGCGGCGTCGAAATCCCCCCGCTCCTGCGCGAGATTACCCAGCTGATGATAGGTCTGAGCCGCGCCGTGTTTGTCATTCAGCTTCAGCTTGATATCCAGCGACTGCCTGTACCGGTCATCGGCGGCTGCGAAATCCCGCCGCTCCTGTGCGACGATACCCAGCTGATGATAGGTCGAAGCCGCGCTGTGCTTGTCTTTCAACTCCAAGAAGATATCCAGCGACTGCCTGTACCGGTCCTCGGCGACTGCGAAATCCCGCCGCTCATGCGCAACCATTCCCAGATTATGATAGGTCTGAGCCGCGCTGTGTTCATCTTTCAGCTTTAACGAGATATCCAGCGACTGCCTGTACCAGTTCTCGGCGGCGTCGAAATACCGCTGCTCCTTCGCGAGATTACCCAGCTGCCCATAGGTCAAAGTCGCGCCGCGTTCATCTTTCAGCTTCAATTTGATATCCAGCGACTGCCTGTACCAGTCCTCGGCGGCAGCGAAATCCCGGCGCTTCTGCGCGAGCATTCCCAGCTGGTGATAATCGACGGCCATACCTTTTTCATCATTTAACTCTGTTGATATTCCTAACACTCGCTTCCGTAAGTCTTCGGCCTTATCTAAATCATGGAGATCATACGCGATACTGCTCAACCGATCCAGCGACGTGGCTTCCGAATCCTTATCCCTGTACTCCCGCGCGTCGGCAAGGCGCCGGTTAAACAGCCGCTCCGCTTCGTAAAAGTTCCGGGTATTCTTCGCGTAATCCCCCAGCCCATACTGCAGCGCCAGCACAGCGTTTCGCATATCCAGCTCCCGGGCCAGCTTCAACGCCCGGGTAAAGCTCGCGCCGAAGAGCTCAAAGACATCGCGCTGCTCATGCAGCTCCATATTCCCGTATTCATTCGCCAGCCTTCCCATAGTATCAACAAAGACCCGTTTACCCGCTTCAGCGGCGGGGTGAACCCGGGCGAGGCATGTCCGCAGGGCCGGGTGCAGGCGGTAGAGGTTATTCCCCATATGGCCGCACAGTCCAGCGCCCTCCAACGCGGCGAAGCAGGCGGAGACAGGCGCGTCCTCGCCGGTTTGCTTGAGCATAATATCTATTAAGTCCGCGTCCGCGTGATGTTCGTGGAGGCCCAGCAGCCGCAGCGCCGGGGCGTAGGCTTCGCTTAACCCGCTGTCGAACACCGACAGCGCGGCCTGTATGCGCTTGGTGCTGTCGTCGCCCTCTATGCCTATGAACGCGCTGTCCAGCTCATCCAAAAGGGCTTTTGCGGATTTTTCCTTTAATCGCAGCAGAATGGCGCGGACGGCCAGCGGGTTGCCGCCCAGCTTCTCCATCAGCGCTTCGTAGTCTGCGTCCCGCCGCAATGGGATGCGCTGCCGCCGCGTCACTTCGACGCAATACTGCCACAGCTCTTTGCCCGCAAGGCCCAGAATTGGCACGGGGTAGCATTCCTGGCTTATCCACTCTTCTTTCGAGCGGCTTGTTATCAGTATTTTAGTCTTGCCGCCGTCCAGGTCTTGGAGGAGGCGGCGCAGCAAGTCCCGCTCATATTGGCGCTCCGCACCTGCTTCTGCGGTTGCGGCAGAGAAGGATTCAAAGTTGTCCCAGACGATAAATAGCTTAGTCTGTTTCAGTATTTGTGTAAGCAGATTGATATTGTCCTGCAAACCGGAGGGCAGACTGGCTACCCCAAGCAGCAGTAGCAGATTATGCACGAGGGATTCAACAGTTGTTCCCCGCTCGAACGTGAACCACAGGCAGCCTTCGCCCAGGCCGTTCGTATCCTCCAGCCAGCGCAGGAAGCCCCGCGCCAGCGTGCTCTTGCCCTCGCCTGCCATCCCGTGGATAAGTATGCCGGCGGGTTTTTCCCTTATCGCCTCTTCCAGCCGCCTGATGTCCCGGTCGCGGCCGATAATGCCGTATTTGTCCAGCTTGAAGTCCGTCTCGCGCAGCGCGCTCTCGCGGATTTGGCCCGAACGCACTTTTGGCAGCGAACCACCGCCCCTGTTGTACAGCACCGGGACGATCCAGTCGTGAAACTCGGCTTCGCCGTACAATGTGTCGCGGTAGCGTTTGACGTACATTTCTTCGCGCCCGGCGCGTATCGCTTCGGCGGTGAGGCCCTGCTTGAACAGGCTCTTGTAGAAGGTTTTGACGAAGTATTCCGCCCCTTCTAGCCACAGGCTGTAGCTCATCGCCACCACTACCCTCACGCCCGCCCGCAGCAGGCTCCCCGCGACCGAGGCGTAGACGCCGTCGTCTTCACTGCCCATCATCGCGGACTGGCAGGCGTTAAGCGCCACCAACGGGATGTTGTGCCGGTTTAACAGGCGGCCTAGCGTCTCCGCGCTGACAAGTTCCCCCGCTTCGCCCGGCTCGCCGCTTTCGAAGGCCAGCAGGCCCTCCGCGCCGAAGCGTTCATAGGTATCATAATGGCCCGCGCCGTAACCGGCCCCGGCGGGCGGCGAAAAACCGCCGTGGCCGTCGAAGTGGACGATATGGTAGAAATTCGGGTTTTCTTCCAGCAGCTCGCGCAGCGCGGCGAACGTAGGCGGGCGCAGAACGTCGATACGCACGGGCCAGCCCTCTTCCCTCACGAGATCCGCCAGCGGCCTTGCCAGCGTTTGGAAGCCCACCGGGTCGCGGTCTCCGCCCGGGCGGGCGATTATGTACAGGATGTTCAACTGTCCGCCGTCAAGGCCAGGAATATCTGTTATGGGCTCGTCCAGGCCGCCGATGCGCCGCTCGAAGCGGCAGCGCGTGGCGAAGAACTGCAGCTCCCCGTCGTTCAGGGCCTCCCAGGGCCAGGAGAGGATCGCGGCGTCGCCGCTTTCAACCTCTATGATCAGATTGTTCAGCGCTTGGGTGTCGCCCCGCACCCTGGCGTACCAGTCGCTGGCGGGGCGCGCGCCGAACAGCGCGTTAAAGCACGAGCGGCCCCACTCGAACAGCGCGTCCTTTATCTCGTCGGCGCGTTTTTGGAAGTCCTCCGTCGTCAGCTCCAGGTATTTTTCCTGGTACCAGGCCAGCTCCGCGAACAGGCCGTCGGCCCGGCCGCCCACCGTAATCTCCCACGGGAACTGGAGCGCGGCGGGGGCGGATTCGCCGGAACCGCTTATTACCTTGAACATAGGCTTCCCCGCGTCGTCCTTTTGACGCATGTCGCGGATTGTAAATTTCATTGAAGCGGCCTCCTTATATGACGGTAACAAAGCAAATTTTACCATATAAATAGGTTTATTGCAATATCCAAATCGACAGCCGGGGCTGATTAACGACGGCGTATTTTTACATGAAATTTACACAAACTTGTTGCCATTTTTATATGCGATATGATATCATATCCTTGTTTGCGATTGGAGGCGGCGGGTTGAGGATTACGCTCAAAGGCGTTCGGAAGTCTTTTGGGCCGGTTAGCGTTATCGAGCCGGTGGACGAGCTAGTGTTTGAAAGCGGCAATGTGACGACGCTGCTTGGCCCGTCGGGCTGCGGGAAGACGACGCTGCTGCGTATGATCTCCGGGCTTGAGACGCCCGATTGCGGCGAGATATGGTTCGACGGGGACTGCGTATTCGGGGACCGCGTCAACCTTTCGCCGGACAAGCGGGGGCTTGGCTTTGTTTTTCAAGACTTCGCGCTGTGGCCGCATATGACGGTTTATGAGAACGTGGCCTTCGGCCTGCGCGCCAGGGGGCTTACGGAAAACCTGAAAGACCGCGTGAGCGGCGCGTTAAAGGCCGTCCGGCTTGAGGGGTTTGAAGGCCGTTATCCCCATCAGCTTTCGGGCGGGCAGCAGCAGCGCGTCGCGTTCGCCAGGGCTATCATAATCGAGCCGCGCTGTATACTCTTTGACGAACCGCTGTCGGCGCTGGACGCTATCCTGCGCGATGAGATGCGCGGGGAGCTGCGGGCGCTTGTGAGCCAGCTCAAGATTACGGCCGTCTTCGTCACGCACGACCAGGTTGAGGCCATGAGCATGAGCGACACGATTATGGTTATGAATAAAGGCAGGATTGAACAGAAGGGTTCGCCGGAGGAGGTTTACGCCGCCCCGGCAAGCGATTTCGTCGCCCGGTTTATCGGGAAGTCCAATTGGATTGGCGCGAACCGGATGTTTAGGCCGGAATCCCTTTCGCTGTCGAAGACGGAAGGCGCGGCGGAGTACCGGATGTCGGTGCGCTTTGCGCAGTTCGTCGGCAACGGGTACGAGCTGGGCCTGGAACGGGACGGGATCCGCTGGTACGCGCTGTCTTCCCGGAAGCCCGAGGGCGGCGAGATAAGCGTGTATTTGAGGGAAGAGGATGTGCTGACGGTAAAGGCCGGGGATAAATAATGAATAATGAAAAACCCTTACACACGGAGGCACGGAGGCACAGAGGTTTTAAGGCACAGAGCAATTTGCGGCTTCTGGGTCATTGTCGTCATAAGGGTTGTCATCCGTAGGAGCGAACTTCGGGCGAACACAGTTCGCCCCTACACATGAGGGAGATTACTCTATTCCGTCATCCTGTTTGCGGGTCAGGCCTGCAACGGTCTGCGCCTTACAGCGCCGATGATTTATTTAAAGTAACTATCTGGTTTCTGTGTTCTTCTTTATCTGGTTTCTATTATATATACGGAGGTAATCATTAAATGAAGAAACTCGTTATCGCGGTACTGTCGCTCGCGCTCATGTTGTCCGCCTGCTCCGGCCCGGGGAACAACGCCGGAGGCGGCGCGGAGGACGCCGGATCGGTCTACGTTTACATGCCAAGCCCCTCGGGACTTGCGGACAAGCTGGCCGCCGGGTTTGAAGCGCAGACCGGCATCAAGGTGGAGCAGTTTCAGGGCACCACCGGCGAGATCCTCGCCCGCCTTGAGGCCGAAGCCGCCAACCCCATCGCCGACGTGGTGATACTGGCGTCCTGGGCCGACGGCCTGTCGATGAAGGCAGGGGACAAGCTCCTCGCCTACGCCCCGGCCAACGCGGACTTAATGCACGAAACCTGGCGGGACGCCGACGATATGCTCTTCGGCACCAGCGCGTCCGCCGTGGGCGTTATCTACAACACGACGATTTTTCCCGAGCTCTCGGCGGACTGGGCGGACCTTGCCGCAGGGGAGTATAAGGATCAGCTCGTCTTCCCCGACCCGACGAAGTCCGGCGCGGCGAAGGATTTCATCGCGGGCTATATCAACAACAAGGGCGAGGACGGCTGGGCCGTATGGGAAGACATGGCCGCCAACGGCATGACCGTGCCCGGCGCCAACGCGGCAGCCCTCGAAGCCGTCACGACCGGCGAGAAGGGCATACTTATCGCGGGGGTCGACTATAACGGCTACTCGTCGCACGACAAGGGCGAGCCGATTAACATCTACTACCCCGCAGGCGGCACTGTCATCAACCCGCGCCCCGCGATGATACTCAAGACCAGCCCCAATGTGGACAACGCGAAGGCGTTTATGGACTATCTGCTGTCCGACGAGGCGCAGCGGTTCGTGGCCGACGCTTACCTGCTTCCGGGCAGGAGCGATGTTGAATGCGAAAACCGCTCCAACGTGGCCGACATCCCGGCGCTGGACTGCGACTGGGACTGGATGATGGAGAACGCCGGCGTGATCGCCGACCGGATTAATGAGCTCTGCGAGTAAGCGTAAAAAGCAGTCAAAGGCATATGGGCCTCTTATACCCATATGCCTTATTCTTATTGTGCTGGTGTTATTGCCGCTGGGCATGATATTCAAAACCGCCGTGTTCCCGGGCGGCAGCCTGGACGCCTCCAACGCCCTCGCGACAATCCTTAACCCCGAGAACGCGCATACGGTGGGCAACACGCTGTTACTGGGGCTCTGCGTGGTGCTGTGCTCCACCGCCATCGCCATGCCGCTCGCGCTGATAACGGCCAGGACGCGGATAGCCCACAGCAAATGGCTCGACATCATACTGATGATCCCGTTTATGACGCCGCCCTACATTGCGTCGATGGGATGGATACTATTCGTGCAGAAACGCGGCCTGTTCCAGCAGCTCTTCCCCGGCACCGGCGCGTTTTCGGAGCGGTTCATCTCGTTCGGCGGGCTGGTACTGGTGATGAGCCTGCATGTGTTCCCGTTCATGCTGACGATATTGAAGAACGCGCTTATTAACATCGGGGCCGGGATGGAAGAGAGCGCGGCGATATACGGCGGCGGGTTCTGGTACCGGCTCAGGCGGGTCACACTGCCGCTGATAACCGGCAATTACGCGATAGGCGCGCTGCTCGTATTCGTTAAGACGGCCTCGGAGTACGGAACCCCTGCAACGCTGGGGCGGCGTATCGGCTTCAATGTCTTCGTCACCGACATCCACAGGGCCGCGACGATCGCCCCGATTGACTTCGGCAAGGCCGCGAGCCTTTCCGGCGTCTTGATAACGATATGCCTTACGGCCTGGTTTTTGCAGAACTACGTCTCGACGCGCAGGAGCTATAACCTCGTCGGCGGCAAGGGTTCCCGCCCGGCGGCGCAAACGCTCGGGGGCTTCAAGCTGGGCCTTGCCTGTGCCTATGTCGCGCTTGTCCTGGTTGTTTCGATAGGGATACCCTATTTCTCGGTCATAAGCACGGCGCTAATAAATCTGCGTGGGTACGGGCTTTCGGCGGGCAATTTTACGTTTGCGCATTTTGTTGAGCTGTTTAATGAAAACCCCAGGGGCCGCCAGGCCTTTTCAAACAGCGTCTTCCTCGCCGTGACCTCTGCGTCCATCGCCGCCGTCCTCGGCACCGCCTGCGCCGCCGCCGTAAGGGCGGCAAAGGGGCGTTTGCGCAAGGCCGTCGAGATCATGGGCCTTATGCCCGAAATGCTGCCGGGGATCGTGCTAGTCATCGGCATAATGCTCTTTTGGAACATGGCCTACAAGGCCGTGCCGCTGTATAATACGATTTGGATAATGGTTTTGGCTTATGTCACGCTGTTCCTTCCGTATACGATACAGTACGTATCCGGCGCGTTTCAGCAGATAGGCGACAACCTCGCCGCCGCAGGGAAGGTGCTGGGCGGGCGGCCGTTCTACGTCTTCCGCAGGGTGACGCTACCGCTGCTGGCGCGGGGCATTTTCGCAGGCTGGATGATGACCTTCATCATCTCGTTCCGCGAGCTCGTCACCGCAAGCCTCATCGCCCCGCCGAACACGCTGGTCATCTCCACGTTCATAATACGCGAGTTTGAGCAGGGCAGCGTGTCCGTCGGCATGGCGATGGCGGTGATATGCGTGCTGTTTACGACCGGGGCGCTGATTTTGATTAACCGGTTTAATAAAGAAAAGCCCAATTAGATAAGGGAAGAGAACGGATAAAGAAGAGGACAGACAAAGAAGAGAACGGATAAAGAAGGGGACAGATAAAGAAGAGAACGGATAAAGAAGGGGACAGATAAAGAAGAGAACGGAAACCAGATTAAGGGCAGATTAT
>JAISVU010000203.1 GCA_031271375.1 Clostridiales bacterium
GCGGGGCGTTCGGTAAGGGAGGCGATTTCGCGGATTGATTCGCAGATAGCGCGGGAATTGAGCTTTTATCTGCAATCAAATCCTGTAACGGAGCGGATTTACATAGGCTACAACCGGACGGCCTTGTCGGGAGAGGACGCGCTTCGCGTAACTTTGGACACGGATATCCGGTTCAGGCTTGACCGCTTGGATTTCACAAGCGGCTGCGGACAGATGATACTGCCCCAGGGTACGGCGCTGATGGAGGTTAAGGCTCTTGGCGGGCTCCCCTTATGGCTGACCCGCACACTCAGCGAAAACGGCGTGTTCCCGGCGTCATTTTCAAAGTACGGCGTCTGCTATACTGACTATATTATGAATCCCGGATTTGTCCCGGCGCGGGAGGAGGCGGCTAAAATTGCCTGAAAGCCTTACGGCCAGCGTTATAAACGGTATGCCGGATTTGACGGGTCTTTTGCTCTGTACCGCCTGCTCGCTGATATCCGGGCTGGCCTGCGCCGGGGTCTATATGTTCCGCAACAAGTACAGCCGGAGCCTAGCCGTAACGCTGGTTTTGCTCCCGGCTACGGTGCAGATAATCATTATGCTGGTCAACGGCAACATCGGCGCGGGCGTGGCGGTGGCCGGGGCTTTCGGGCTTGTGAGGTTCCGTTCTATGCCGGGGAGCGCCGCCGATATCAGCAGTATATTCTTCGCGATGGCTCTGGGATTTATCACCGGGATGGGTTATCTGTTCTACGCGCTGCTGTTCCTCGTTATAATCGGCGGGGTCAGCATATTGCTTAACTGCCTGCGTTTCGGGCAGGGGGTTGCGGATAATCGGGTTTTGCGGATAACGATACCGGAAAACCTAGACTACGAAGGGCTGTTCGACAATGTGTTCGGTAAATACGCGGCGTCGGCGGAGCTTGATAAAGTGCGCACAACCAATATGGGGAGCCTGTATGAGCTGACCTATAACATCCGGCTTAAATCAGCGTCAATGCCGAAGGCTTTTATCGACGAGCTGCGCTGCCGGAACGGAAATCTTAATATCATATTAGGCCGCGAGCAGCGGCCGGGAGAGGAGCTTTAAAATGTATAAACTGATTCTTGCTTTACTGTTAGTATCTACAATGGCGCTTGCGGGGTGCGATAACGGCGCTGTGACGAACACTGAGGCCCTTGATAACGCGGGGACGCATATTACGTCCTATGAGTTCGCCCCGGAGGACACGGACGCGGAATGGGACGAAAGCGAAGCTGTTTTAGTCCGTTTAAACGACGTTACCGGCGATTATATCATTGAAGAAGCCGGAACCTATGTGCTGTCGGGGGAGCTAAAAGACGGGCAAATCCGCGTTGACGCCGGAAAGAACGATATCGTCCGGCTTGTGTTAAACGGCGCGGATATCCATAACGGGGACGGCCCCGCCGTTTACGCGCTCCAGTCCGAGAAGCTGGTTATCGTTCTAGCCGATGGCGCCGAAAACTCAATCTCCGACGGCGCGGAATATAAAGTCGCCGGGGACGCCAACGAGCCCGACGCGGCGGTCTTTTCCCAGGACGATATCACTTTGACGGGAAAGGGGAGCTTAACGGTCAGCGCTTCGCATAACCACGGAATCCGCTCTCAGAACGTGCTTGCCGTAACGGGCGGCGTTATAACGGTAGATTCAATCGGCGACGCCTTACGGGGCAAGGAAGGGTTTGCGGTCAAGGACGGGGAGTTTACCCTTAACGCGGGCGGCGACGCTGTTCAGTCCAACGGCGCGGACGAGGATCAGGGCTTCGTGGTTATTTACGGCGGCGTTTTTAATATGAAATCGTCGGAGGACGGAATCCAGGCCGAAAACTCCCTCGCAATAACAGGCGGAACATTTGACATAACCACAGGCGGCGGCAGCGCCAACGCTCCTGTTCATACCGAGGACTTCGGAGGCTGGGGAATGCCCAACCAGCAACAGGCGGCTGCCGTGGAAGAAGGCGTGAGCATGAAGGCGCTTAAATCCGGCAAGCTCACCTATGTGTCGGGCGGGACGTTCGTTATCGACGCGGAGGACGACGGCGTTCATTCCAACGGCTATGTCCTTATAACCGGCGGAAATCTTGACGTCAAGACCGGGGACGACGGCTTCCACGCCGACGAAGCGCTGGAAGTGACCGGCGGCGAAATTAATATATCCTACTGCTACGAAGGCATCGAGGGTTTAAGCGTTACCGTCAGCGGCGGCGATATCAATGTCACGGCCAGCGACGACGCGGTAAACGCGGCGGGCGGCGCGGGCGGCTCCGCCGAATGGGGCGGGCCGATGGGCAGGGACAGCTTCGCGGCGAATGGAGACATCTTTATACGCATAACCGGCGGGAGCATGGATGTGTACGCAGGATTCGACGGCATCGATTCAAACGGCAATGTGTTCCTTGACGGCGGAACGGTGAAGGTCAGCGGTCCGTCTCAGGGCATGGAAGGCGCGATTGATCTGGACGGGGCGCTTCTCATAAACGGCGGGGAGCTTATAACTGCCGGAAGCGTAATGAACGTATCCCAGGATTCAGAACAGCCTTCAATCCTGATTTCATACGGTTCGCAGCAGCCCGCCGGAAGCGTAATATCAATAAAAGACGCCGAAGGCAAGACAGTCCTTGAATATACAAGCCGAATAGGCTTCGCCATGTCAGGTTTCACATCTCCCGCATTCAAGCAAAACGAAACCTACACATTATATATAGACGGCGAAAAGCGCGCGGACATAACCATAAGCGGAGCCGTCACAAGCCTGTCGGACAACGGCGGGGTATATAACGGCGGCATGGGCGGAGGCCGAGGCGGGCGCGGCGGCTGGGGCGGTTTCGGCGGGCAGCCCGGAGAAGGCCAGCCATTCCCCGATGGCCAGAGGCCGGACGGGGGTCAAGGTTTTCCAAACGAAAGCGAACGTCCTGAAGCCGCTTCTCCTCCAGCAGGCAACAGTAACTCTGGAAACGGCAACTAAAACAAAGACTAATTGCTAAAAAATAGGCGGCAAGATAGGCGGCAGAATACGTCAATATCGAAAACATGCGGGGCTTACGCAGGAAGCGCTTGTGTTAAGCTCAGGCATTAACGTGTCTTTTTTAGGCGGCGTTGAGCGGGGAATAAAGAAGCCTTCAAAAGAGACTTTGGAGAAACTATTGAAGGCTCTGAATGTGACGTTCCGGGAGTTCTTTGACTTCGAGACAGAGATAAAACCGTTTGAGGACAGAGCCGCCTCTAACTGCTGGCCCCAGTAAGCGGCTTCGCCTGCCTCGGTATGCGGGAATATGCCCGTCTTTTCCATAAACAGCTCTATCGGCGATTTGTAACGGTTGACCCCGCAGACAACGGAGGCGTCCGACCCGCCGATACCTGCGCGGCGGTATTCAAGCCAGTCCTCATAGTATAAATACAAAACGCCCTGGGGAGCGAACTCCTTAAGGCGTTTCATAGATTTGCGCGGGCTTAGAGTTTTTCGATTTCAGAAAGAGAAAGTTTTGAATAACGCGCAATAATTTCTACAGGCATACCGTCAGCTTTCATACTGAGGGCCATGTTTATTCTTTCTTCCTCGCGGCCCTCTTCGCGGCCCTCTTCGCGGCCCTCTTCACGACCCTCTTCGCGGCCCCTTATCATGCCATTTTCCTCAGCTGTCAGTATGTCTGATACGCGGTCGGTTTCAAACTTGCGTATACTCATGTACTTGGCT
>JAISVU010000212.1 GCA_031271375.1 Clostridiales bacterium
TCCTCGTATTTTAAGCCGCAGCGCGGACACACCGGCCCCGTCTCAGGCTTGTCATTCCCGCCGAACGCGCCGGTATGGTCGATGACGCTGCTTAGGAATTCCTTGATGATATTCTCAACGCTCATCTCGGCGTTTATTGTGGCGGCGCATTCAAAGCAGAGATTATGCTCGGTGCGCACGCCATTCATAATGCTCTCCACATGGACGGTCGCGGGGTTTTTCTTACAGCGGTCGCATATCATGCAAATTTACACCTCACATCAAATATAGAACCGAGAACCCAGAGCTCAGAGCTCAGATAGTTACTTGAACAGGGTTCTATGGCAATTTGAAGCAACTTGTCTCGGTTCTGCGGTCTTAGTTCATCTTTCCATCATCTAGTCTCATTATTAAACCTTGCATATTCTGTTTTTACATAAAGTAACTATCTGGGCTCTGGGTTCTTCTTTTTCTCGGCTCTAGTTACAGCAGCCTCCCGCAGGAGAAGCAGAATTTATTCCCTGCGGCGTTATTCTTACCGCAGACAGGGCATTGTTTACTATCCGGCGCGGAGGCCGCAGGAGCTTCTTCGGCGGTGTACGGCGGGGGAGCGGCGGCATAACCGGGGTCTGGGCCATACGCCGGGGGAGCGGCGGCATAACCGGGGTCGGGGCCATATGCCGGAGGCGCAACGGCATAACCGGGGTCGGGGCCATACGGCGGAGGCGCAACGGCATAACCGGGGTCGGGGCCATGCGCCGGAGGCGCGGCGGTATAACCGGGATCAGGGCTATAAGGCGGCGGAGCCGCATAACCAGGGTTATACGGCGGCTTGTGCGAGTAACTATCCCGGCTCTGGAACGCCACATTTTCCGATGATTCGTCCATCTTCGTACCGCACTTGGGGCAGAACTCGGCTGTCGCAGCCGCAGTCTTCCCGCATTTGGGGCAAGTCCGCGTGCCTTTCGCCTCGTCCAGGTTCCGGCGTATAGTGTCCAGTTTCTGCTCGCATTCCACAAGCTCTTTGTATTTTTCGTCAAAGAACTTTCCCAGTGAGCCGCCGTAAGCGTAAATCTCGTGCACCTTTTTGCCTATCTCAAGGTAAATAGCCTTGAGGTTGGATTCTTCGCTGGCGAGATCCATAGACAGCTTCGTTGTTTTCAGAAATCCCTTCGAGGTTCTGTATACGGATTTCGTCATATTGCTGATAGTATCCTTGATATTGTCCATCATATCCTCCACAATATTATTTACAGTTGGTGAGATTAATGATAGTATTACCATTATATAAAGAATACGCGTGAAATGCAAGTAAGTTTATCGCTTATTGGGGCTGGTTTTATGGATATATACGAATACAGGCGCGAGCAGAGCATGAGGACGGAGGCGCCTCTTGCCGCCCGTATGCGCCCTGCGGCGCTGGAGGATTTTGTGGGCCAGGAAGACGTTGTGGGCAAGAACACGCTGCTCTACCGGGCTATCAAGGCGGACCGGCTCTCTTCAATCATACTCTACGGCCCGCCGGGAACGGGGAAGACGACGCTGGCCCAGATTATCGCGAACACAACGAAGGCCGAGTTTACCCGCCTCAACGCCACCACCTCGGGGATAAAAGACATTAAAGCCGTAGTGGATAACGCTAAGGCGCTGATGGGTATGGCGGGCCGGCGGACTATCCTCTTCGTCGATGAGATACACCGCTTTAACAAGGCCCAGCAGGACGCGCTGCTGCCCCATGTGGAGGAGGGCGTCGTCATCCTTATAGGAGCCACGACGGAGAACCCCTATTTCGAGGTGATAAAGGCTTTGGTTTCCCGCTCGGTTATCTTTAAACTCAATCATTTAAGTAAGGAAGATATTAAAAAGCTGCTGCTGAGAGCCCTGGAAGACGACGAAAAAGGGCTTGGGCGCTTTAATGTGGATATGGACGCCGACGCGCTGGACTTCCTGTCGGACATGGCCAACGGCGACGCCAGGGCGGGGCTTAACGGACTGGAGCTGGCCGTCCTCACGACGCAGCCGGACGGGGAGGGCCGCGTAAAGGTAGACCTCGCGACGGCTCAGGAATGTATCCAAAAACGCGCTCTTAACTACGAGCGCGACGGAGACAACCATTACGACACGATATCCGCGTTTATCAAGTCCATGCGCGGCTCAGACCCCGACGCCGCCATCTATTACCTCGCCCGGATGATACGTGCCGGCGAGTCTCCCACGTTCATTGCCAGAAGGATGGTCATCTGCGCCTCGGAGGACGTGGGCAACGCCGACCCCCACGCATTGATGGTGGCGACGGCGGCGGCCCAGGCCGTGGATTTCATCGGCTTCCCCGAAGCGATGATAATTTTAAGCCAGGCCGTTGCGTATATCGCCTGCGCCCCAAAGTCCAACGCCGCCGTGGCCGCCATCGGCAGCGCCATCGCGGATGTGGACCGGGTGCAAACCTCCGGCATACCGAAGCACCTCCGCGACGCCCACTACAAAGACGCCGCAAAGCTGGGCCACGGCGAGGGATACTTATATTCCCACGACTTTCCAGGCCATTATGTAAGGCAGCAATACCTCCCGGACGAGCTTGTTGGGCGCGTCTACTATGAGCCTTCGGAGAACGGGGTAGAGAAGCGGATTAAAGAGGTGCTGGATAGGATGAGAGAACCGAGATAAAGAAGAGCTCAGAGCCCAGATAGTTACTTATAGAAAAGGCGGGGATATTATGGATATTATCTCTTAACTCTTTCTCTGTTCTCTTATCTCTGTTCTCTTGGCTCTTGCATGTACGGCACGTACATGCCCGGTATCTCCCCCGCAAAGACAGTATTAATCAGCGCAATGCTCCTTGTGACCTTCACTTCCCTTTCCTGCAGCGGGTTCACCACCAGCATCACAGTAGAAACGTCGGCCCACACCTGAAAGTTAATCTGGTTAATCCCCGCGGACTCGAACGTGGTTTTATATGCTATGTTCGTCGTTCCGGCGGGGCGGACGCTGATCTTATAATCCGGGCCGACGTTGGCGAGCCATTCGACGCCAAGCAAAGCCCCCAGCGGGACTTTGATAGAATCGTTTTGATCCTCGGCAAGAAATTTATCTATAAAGCGCGACAAATGCGAGCAAACTTCGTTTATTAATAATGTGTCGGCGGAGAGGGAGAGGACGCGGCCCTCCGAGTTGGCGGCCACGGTATAAAAATCCGCGGAGTTAAGCCCCCCGCCGTATTCCACCGAAAGGGCGCGCACGGCGGCGTCTATAGCCTGGTTAAGGCGACTGTTTATCCGCAGTTCCTCGGATGTGATAACCGTGGGCATTAATCTGGTGTTTACAAGATGCAGAAAAATGGCAATAGTTATGCCAATGACAGATAAAACGCTTAAAGCAGCCAGCGCTTTTTTATTCCTTCTACGTCTCGCGGGCCTGGGGGGCCTTCGCCGTTTGAAACGTCTCAGGCGCCTGAGCATATAGTCTCCTTGAACTCCTTATTTACAAAGTAATAACGCTTTGATATAATAATTGAATCAATATTGTACAGTAACTATCTGGGCTCTGGTCTCTTCTTTTATCTGAGTTCTAGTATATGAGGTGTTGTCCGTGGATTATTCCGATATAGGCCAAAACGACAAGCGTATTAAACGCTATTATAACTCCCGCGTTAAGAAGGCCAAGAATAAGGTTATCGTCATAATTATGCGCGTCGCGCTGATTCTTGCGGCGATGGGGATATTCGGAGGGGCTAGCGTTGCGTTCGGCGCTTATTTGAGTATCATAGAGGAGCGCCCTAAGCTGGACAGCCTGTTCGCCTCTATTAATTACGATGTTTCATACGACTCCGTTATCATAAACGAGATGACGGGCCTTGAAGTTGACCGATTAAACCAGGGGGAAAGCAGGCAGAACGCGTCCTCGGAGGAAATCCCGCTGCGGATGAAGCAAGCGATGGTGGCGATAGAGGACGAACGGTTCTATGAGCACGACGGCATAGACCTGCGCGGTATGGTCCGCGCGCTGTGGTCTGCGGTGACCACCAGCAGCACCCAGGGCGCAAGCACGATAACGCAGCAGGTGATTAAGAATAAGCTGGGTTATCAATATAATACCTTTGAAACCAAGTTTCAGGAACAGATAATGGCCGTCGATTTTGAGGAATCGCTCGTTGAGCAGTACGGCTCTAAAGAGGCGGCGAAGGATTATATCCTGACCGTTTATCTGAATACCGTCGCCCTCGGTCACGGCAACAACGGCGTACAGGCCGCAGCGGGGTATTATTTCAATAAGGATGTGTCGGAGCTTACGCTGTCGGAATGCGCCACAATCGCGGCGATAACCTCAAACCCCGTTTGGCGGGATCCGCTGCGCCAGCCCGAGAGGAATAAGGAACGCCAGAAGTACGTGCTGGACAGTATGCTGAAGCTGGGCTATATCACTCAGGACGAGTACGACGAGGCCTTCGCGGACGACGTTTATTCCCGCGTGCTGGCCGTGAACGGGTCGTCCGCCTCCCGTAATTCCACCCACAGCTATTATAACGACCAAGTTATTATAAGCGTGAGGCAAGACTTGATAGAGCAGTACGGCCTCACCTCAGGCGAGGCCAATAATATGCTCTACAGCGGGGGCCTACGGATATACACCGCTCAAGACCCCGATATACAGGCCGTCGTTGACGCGGTTTACATGGATGAATCCATGTTTCCCAAGAACGAGTACAATATCCTGGTGGAATATCATGCCGACATACGCAATATAGGCAACGGAATGGTGCGCTCCTTCAACAACGTATCGAACCGGGGCGTCGTCAAGACCTTCGAGGAAGCCGACGCCTATGTGGAAAACCTTAAAAGCAAGGTCGTCAACGAGGGCGAGGAGATAACCTATGAGATCGCGTATAAAATACCCCAGCCCCAGTCCTCAATGGCCGTTATCGACCATACCACGGGATATGTCGCCGCTATCGCCGGCGGCAGGGGCGAGAAATCTACCAACATGGGCACAAACCGCGCCACCGGCATGGTACGCCAGCCCGGCTCAACCTTCAAGGTGCTTGCGGCTTACGCCCCGGGCGTGGATTTGGGTTTGATCACCCCGGCTACGGTGGAGGACGACGTGCCGCGCTATAACAGCAACGGCGAGCTGTGGCCCCTTAACTGGTACAAAACCGGATACAGAGGCCTCAAATCCGCCAGGGAAGGGATATCGCAGTCGATGAATATCCTAGCGGTAAAGCATATGGAGCGCGTCGGCATCGGTAACTCAATGGATTACCTAGAGAATTTCGGATTTACCTCTATCGTGACGGATCTTACGAAGAGGGCGAACGACTATAACCTGTCCACGGCTCTTGGCGGCCTGACTTACGGCGTTTCCCCGCTGGAACTTACGGCGGCCTTCGGGGCTATCGCCAACCAGGGATTATATATGAAACCTATATTCTACACAAAGGTACTTGACTATAACGGCAACGTGATCCTGGAAAATATCCCTCAGCCCCAGCGCGTATTGAAGAACACCTCGGCCTTCCTCCTTACCGACATGATGAAGGACACATTAACGACAGGCACGGGGACGGCGGCGGCATTATCCAACGCGTATAAAGGCATACCCACGGCGGGGAAGACCGGGACGACGACCTCGAACAACGATCTGTGGTTCGTCGGCTATACGCCTTATTACACGGCGGCGGTGTGGCTGGGCTATGATCTGAACGGTCACATGACCAGTGCGACTACCGACGAAAACATACAGAAAAAGATATGGAAGCGCGTAATGGAAGAGATACATGTAAACCTGCCGGCGAAGGAGTTCCCCAGGCCCAACGGCATACGGGAGGTAACGATCTGCGCCCGTTCGGGCAAGCTCCCCGTCGAGGGACTTTGCGACCACGACCCGGCGGGAATCCAGCTCCGCACCGAGTATTTTGAAGCGGGCACCGAACCGACGGAATACTGCGACGTGCATATGAGCTATACGTTCTGCGTTTATGACAGGGATCACATCGACGGCAATCTGAAAAGGCCCACGTCCTTCTGCCCCGAAGACCATGTAGGCACCGCCATAGGCATTGTGCGACCCGAGCCCTATTACGGCTCCGACATTATCGCCGATCAGTGGCTTCAGGTTCCGCAGACTATCCTCAACAACGAATACTGTATCGGCCACAGCACCCCGCAGCAGCCCTTCATGCCGGAGGCTACCCCAAATCCTTATGATAACATCATACCGGACGTCGTTATGCCGGGCATTATGCAAACGTTGGAACCCCCTCCTGAGGGCGGCGTGGAGTATTATCCGCCGCAAACGTAACAGCGAACTGCGTTCGCCCGTAAATCTGATTGATATACTGCTTGCGCACTAGAGGCTTTTACTAGCTCAAGCCCCCTTACGACTTCCGCCTAAACAAGGCATTTATGCCTTGCGAAGCCGAAGGCTTCGAGTTTCACGAAGTGAAACTTTTAGGCGAGAAGGAGTATAT
>JAISVU010000232.1 GCA_031271375.1 Clostridiales bacterium
GTTCTAGGGAGGGCTGAGAATGGGATCAAATAACGACGGCTACGTCGAAATATCGGCCTATCTGCGCGTTCTCGAAAAACGGCTGCTCAGCACCGCGAGCCTGGGGCGGATTATGGACGCGCCTAACGTCCCCGAGGTTTTGAGGCAGATTACCCAAAACAGCTCATATGACTTCTCCGCCCTCCAGAACCCCGATGAATACGAAGCTGTTCTAAAGGAAGGCCTTCTCGCGGCATATACGGAGATACGGAAGCTCCTGCCTGGCTCGCTTGTTACAGAGATTCCGGCGGCCCAATACGCCTTCCATAACGTTAAGGTGGCGGTAAAGGCAAAGCACACGGGCAAGAACGCCGATAACCTGTTTTCGCCGATCCCGCTGGAGGACATGGCCGACCCGCCTGATTATATACGGGAAGCAATAGACGCGGCGGAAGAAGCCTTTAAAGAGAGCGGCGATCCCCAGGACATCGACGTGGTTCTGGATAAGCTGATGTTCAAGCGTATGTTTGATTTATGCGAGAAGATAGATAACGCGTTTATAACCGATTATGTCATGGAAAGCGTTGATTTCTACAATATCAGGACGCTGCTTAGGGTGAAGGCGATGAACCGGGGGACGCGTTTCCTGGGCCAATGCCTGGTCGCTGGCGGCAAGACGGAGCCGGAGTATTTCCTGCGCCATTATGACAAGCCCCCGGAAACCCTTGCCCAGATATTTTATTACAAATACTTCGGCGGCATCACGCAGAAGGGCATGGAAAGCTACGCCCGGACAGACACCTTCGCGGGGCTTGAGCGCCTCTTCGACAATAGGCTGATAGAGCTGACCAAGTCGGCAAAGCTGGTGGCTTTCGGGCCGGAGGTGCCTTTCGCCTATATCCTGTCGAAGGAGAACGAGGCCCGTCAAATACGGATACTCGTCGCCTGCAAGCAGAACGGCATCCACGGTGATGCACTCAAGGAGAGGCTGCGTGATAACTATGCGTAGAATAGGCGTTATCGGCGATAAGGATTCCGTGCTGTGCTTCAAGGCTTTCGGGATGGACGTTTACCCCGTCTCCGAAACCCAGGCCGAAGAAAACCGCAAGATAATCGACGGCATGGCCCGGAAGGGCTACGGCATCATCTTTATCACCGAACAGGTCGCAAGGCATGTTCCCGAAACAATAGACAGATATAACAAGGAAATGACACCCGCCATTATCCTTATCCCCTCCAATGCCGGCTCCTTAGGCGTGGGCCTTGAACGCATACGCAAGAATGTGGAAAAGGCTGTGGGCATTAATATCCTGGATTAGGGCTC
Organism: Clostridiales bacterium; assembly: GCA_031271375.1. Lineage (GTDB taxonomy): Bacteria > Bacillota > Clostridia > Lachnospirales > WRAX01 > JAISVU01. The sequence continues at coordinate 1,304 of JAISVU010000232.1, forward strand.
TAAAGGAAGGAGCAGACACTTTGAAAGTAGGCAAGATAGTAAAGGTATCAGGCCCGCTGGTTATCGCGGAGGGGATGGAACACGCCAGGATATACGACGTGGTAAATGTCTCAGCGAAGAACCTTATCGGCGAGATAATCGAAATGCGCGGCGGGTCCGCGTCCATACAGGTTTATGAGGAAACGTCGATGCTTGGCCCGGGCGAGGAGGTACGCACCACCGGCGAACCGCTGGCGGTGGAGCTTGGCCCGGGTTTGATAGAATCCATGTTCGACGGGATTCAGCGCCCGCTGGACAAGATACGCGACGCCGCCGGGGATTTTATTGAGAAAGGCGTAAGCGTCGCGTCGCTGGACAGGGAACGCAAATGGAAGTTCCAGCCTACGGCTAAAGCGGGGCAGGAAGTGACGGCCGGGGATATCCTGGGGACAGTGCAGGAGACCGTGATCGTCGTTCATAAAATAATGGTTCCGCCCGGCGTCCAGGGCAAGATAAAGAAGATCGAGGCGGGGGAATTCACGATAACGGACACCGTCGCGGTGCTTGAGACCGCGAACGGCGACCTGAACCTGACGATGATGCAGAAATGGCCCGTGCGTAAGCAGCGGCCTTCGGCAATGAAGCTCACCCCGGATGAACCGATGATAACGGGGCAGCGTGTAGTAGATATGTTCTTCCCTGTGGCAAAGGGCGGGACGGCTTGCGTCCCCGGGCCTTTCGGCAGCGGGAAGACCGTTATCCAGCACCAGCTGGCTAAATGGTCGGACGTGGAGATCGTGGTCTACGTCGGCTGCGGCGAACGCGGCAACGAGATGACCGACGTGCTTAACGAGTTCCCCGAACTGCGCGACCCCAAGACCGGTGAGCCGCTGATGAAGCGCACAGTCCTAATAGCGAACACGTCCAATATGCCCGTCGCAGCCCGCGAGGCTTCGATATACACGGGTATCACGATAGCTGAATACTTCCGCGACATGGGTTACTCCGTCGCGCTGATGGCGGACTCCACCTCCCGCTGGGCCGAAGCCCTGCGCGAGATGTCGGGCCGCCTGGAAGAAATGCCCGGCGAGGAAGGTTATCCCGCTTACCTGGGCTCCCGGCTCTCCGAGTTCTACGAACGCGCCGGGAAGGTAAAATGCCTGGGCAAGGACGGCCGCGTCGGCACGCTGACCGCGATAGGCGCGGTTTCGCCCCCCGGCGGCGACCTTTCGGAGCCGGTTTCCCAGGCGACGCTGCGCATCGTTAAGGTCTTCTGGGGCCTGGACGCCGACCTGGCGTACAGGCGGCATTTCCCGGCTATCCAGTGGCTCACTTCATACAGCTTATACTTAACCAGCGTGGGCCAGTGGACGAACGCCAATATAAACCCCGCGTTTGACGAGCTCCGCGCCAGCGCGATGATGATGCTCCAGGAAGAGGCCGAGTTGAACGAAATCGTGAGGCTTGTCGGCTTCGACGCCCTGAGCGAGAGGGACCAGCTCAAACTGGAAAACTCCAAATCCGTCAGGGAAGACTTTCTGCAGCAGAACTCCTTCCATGAGCTGGACAGCTACACCTCTATGAACAAGCAGTATAAGCTCCTCGAGCTGGTGCTGTTCTTCGGGGACGAAGCCGCGAGAGCGCTTGGTGAAGGCGTCTATTTAAGAAAGATTCTGGCCCTTGAGGTACGCGAGCAGATAGCCAGGGCTAAATATATCAAGGAAGACAGTCTCGCTGATTTCGACGCGTTACGTGCCAGGATAACGGCCGACATTGACGGCTTAATAGCGGAGGAGGCGACCGCCAGTGCTTAAAGAATATAAAACCGTAAAAGAGGTCGTCGGGCCGCTGATGATCGTCGAGAGGGTCGAAGGCGTCAAATACGACGAGCTGGTTGAGATCGAGATTCAAACCGGCGAAATACGCCGGGGCAAGGTGCTGGAGATCAACGGCGACAAGGCTGTTGTACAGCTCTTCGAAAGCGCCCAGGGCATAAACCTCCCGGGCAGCAAGGCCAAGTTCCTAGCCAGGCCCCTGGAGCTTGGGGTTTCGGCGGATATGCTGGGACGCGTCTTCGACGGAATGGGCAAGGAGAAGGACGGCGGCCCCGCCATCATCCCGGAAGCCCGCAAGGACATTAACGGCGTCCCGATGAACCCGGTGTCGCGGGATTATCCCTCCGAGTTTATCCAAACCGGCATATCGGCGATAGACGGGCTTAACACGCTGGTCAGAGGGCAGAAGCTCCCCGTGTTCTCGGCCTCCGGCCTGCCCCACGCCGATCTCGCCGCGCAGATTGCCCGTCAGGCCCGCGTGCTTAATACAGACAGCAATTTCGCCGTCGTCTTCGCCGCCGTGGGCATCACGTTCGAGGAAGCTCAGTTCTTTATAGAGGATTTTACAAAGACCGGCGCCATTCACCGTTCGGTGCTGTTTATGAACCTGGCGAACGACCCGGCCGTCGAGCGTATCTCTACGCCGCGCATGGCCCTCACCTGCGCCGAGTACCTGGCCTATGAGAAGGACATGCACGTCCTGGTCATCATCACGGATATAACAAACTACTGCGAAGCGCTGCGCGAGGTTTCCGCCGCGCGTAAAGAAGTACCCGGACGGCGCGGATACCCCGGTTATCTTTATACCGACCTTGCGGGGCTGTATGAGCGCGCCGGGCGTATAAAGGGCCGCGCCGGCTCAATAACGCAGATTCCGATACTTTCTATGCCTGAGGACGACAAAACCCATCCGATTCCAGACCTTACCGGATACATCACCGAGGGCCAGATCATCCTTAACCGCGAGCTGCACCGTAAGGGCGTCGTTCCGCCTATCGATGTGCTGCCTTCGCTTTCCCGCCTGAAGGACAAAGGGATAGGCAAAGGGAAGACCCGGGAAGACCACGCCGACACAATGAACCAGCTTTTCTCCGCCTACGCCCAGGGCAAACAGGCAAAGGAACTGGCGGTTATACTGGGCGAATCGGCCCTGTCCGATTCCGACAAGCTGTTTGCCAAGTTCGCTGAGGCCTTTGAGAAGCAGTACGTCTCCCAGGGCTTCGACAGCAACCGCAC
>JAISVU010000304.1 GCA_031271375.1 Clostridiales bacterium
ATTATTTTCTTTATCCCGATTTCCATCCATGCTGTATTAACGCCGCCGCCTACGGGGGTGTGTTTTGCAATGCTTTTCTCTCTGTATCCCGTCCTTGTTGGGCTTTCAACCTGAATCCCTCCTGTTATTATATAGCTTCGATCTTTAATACGTTACGTTTATCGGTATTACCTCTTAGGCACATAGCTCCTAAACATCTCCATCACGCCGTTTACGGTTCCCTGCGCCGCTTTCTGCCGGTAATCCTCGGTTTTGAGCTTCGACGCCTCTGCGGGGTTTGTGATAAACCCGTACTCGCAGAGGATAGCGGGGATCTCGGTTAAAACAAGGACGCGGTAATCGTTCTGTTTCGCGTCGCGGTTCTTTGAACCCAGCGCGGCTACTATGTTATCTACGGCGATTTTAGCCACCTCTTTGCTTGTGTAGCCTATCGCGGCGTCGTTCGCGTGGGGGTAATAATAAACCTCGGTGCCGCTTGTGCTTGCTCCGTACCCTTCCTCGACGGCGTTGAGATGCATACTGATGAACAGATCCCCTAGGCCGTTCGCGAACGCGGCCCGCTCCTCCAGCGTCGGGCCGGTGTCCCCGGTCCGCGTCATATAAACCTTTATACCGGCGGCCTCCAGCAGCTTCTGCGTGCGCTTCGCTATGTCCAGGTCGTATTCCTTTTCGGTTATTCCGTTATGGATAGTGCCGGGGGAGGTTCCGCCGTGTCCCGGGTCTATAACCACTATGCGGTTGTACATGTCCCTGGGGAGCATTGAATGAATATAGATATTCTCGGCGTCCTCGGTAATCGCAAAAGCCATTACCTGCTGTTCGTGGAAGGTTATCCTGGTCTTGCCTTCCGTGGTCGTTATATTGACGAAGTTGATATACCTGTCCTTGATAATATAGTCGCCCTGGCCCAATATTGCGCTGTAGTCCCCCGGGAGGATAAATTCGTACCGGTAATTAAGATACTCGTCGTTTTGCACGATGGCGTTGATGTCCAGCCCCGAAGTCTTGGGGATCGTCATGCGGCTCTGAGCGCTCTCATACGTTATGTTCTGGTATGTGGGCCGGGTGAGCTTAACCGTAGTGCCGCCGTCTTCGTAGGCGACCGAGTAAGCGGCGGCCTCTTTTGTGTCCACGACAATCCGCGCCATAGCGGGGCTGAACTGCTCCAAGCTGTAAGAAGCGGCGAAGACGCCTTGAACCTGGGCGGACTGGGGCCTTTCGGCTATACCCAGCGGGATGTCTATAATCAAAGCCCCTTCCACCGTTTGTGGGAACACATTAACCACCGGTGCCTTATCGCCGGTTATATGGATATAGTCGGCGTTCCCGTCGCTGCGGAAGCTCACTGTGCCCAGGCGGTTTTGAAGCAGCGTTACGGCCAGGGTCTTGCGGTCGTCGGCGAAGGCGACGCTGTAGCTAACCGGCTCGGTGAGGTCGAAGACGACCCGGGTTATCATCTCCGGGGTTATCTGGTTCTGGCCGATACGCACTTTGCTTAAAAAGCCCGCGCCGCCGCCGGATTCGGAGGCGAATATCTCCGTCTCTGGCACAATCTTCTCGGCGTTATAGATATCCAGCACCAGCCGGTTATCGTAGAGCAAAAACTTCTCGACACGCGATATCGGCCCGGAAGCCCTTATGTAAAAGGCGCGGGGATTGCCCGGGTCAAACTCTACCGCGGTGATCTCCGTTTTGGGCAGCTCCTGCGCGGGGAGCTTTTCGGGGTTCGCGTCCATCGAAAGCTCCAGCGTCTGCGGCCCGGCGTCAACATTCTCGTCTATCGCGGTCACGGTACCTACCGGGGTTTCCGTGCGCACCGGGGGTTCGGGCGTCGCGGTAAATAAAACGGGATCCGGCTCGCTGTTCAAAACAGCGATAGAACGGCCGTTATTGACGGCCGCTATGCGGGTCTTATCGTCCCAATTAACGGAAAAGCCGAAAACATCGGCTATTAAGCTGATGGGAGCCATCAGGCGCCCGTTCACGTTCCTCGGAGGCAGCTGGATGGGGATGATCCTCCCGTCGTCATTTATGTAGGGAGAGCCGTCGCGTATTGCCACGAGCTTGTCCTCATAGCTGATATAAACCGTTTGAAGCTGCTCGTTCCAGGTCAGCTCCGCCCCCAGCATTTCGAAGATATCGCGCACGGGAAGATACAGCCGGTCGTTTAGTATTATCGACGGCATATCGCCGTCGAAGCTCTGCACCGCGCTGCCGTTTACATACAGCGACACGGTCTCGGCGTCGTAAGTATGGACGGCGCCGTCATATGTAAGCTGCATCACGAGCCTCGGCCTGATGGCTTGGGCAGGGTTTTGATCCGTGTTTTGATCTGTGTTTTGATTTGTGTTTTCTGTGCTCCCGGCACGAACAGGGAACGCCGTGAGCAATAATATAATTAAGGCAGATATCATCATCCTTGCGGCATATTTCGTCATAAAGACCTCCCATTCGCGTATCATTATAATTATATCAGATAATCCGCAAAATGTACAACCCATTGGTAAATATTAATTCTTATAAAGCGGCGCTTCCGGGGATAATAAGGTTAATGAGAATGGAGGTATTATAATATGGACATCAACTGCACAAATGACTGCGCGCATCAGTCTGACGGGAAATGCTGGCTCACAGAGCTTACGCCGGGCGATTATTCCGGCGGGCGAAGCCGCTCCGGCGGTCAGGACGTCCGCTGCCCTTATTACGCCCGCAAAAGCCGCTAATGGCTTCAATGTATTCAGACATACTATTCTAAACGCCCGTATTCTTAGCTATATTAGTATGGGAGGGATTAACAATGAAGAAATATAACAAGACCATCGCGCTTATCGCGCTGATAGTCGCCGGAGGCCTGCTTGCGTCCTGCGTCCCCGGAGACGGCTCAAACAACCCCTGGGATCTCGCGGGGTTCTTCAGCGGGGTATGGCACGGGTGGATTGCCCCGGTGACGCTGGTGCTGTCGCTCTTTTTCCGCGACTGGAACATTTACGAGGTTTATAACAACGGGTTTTTCTATAATCTCGGCTTCTACGCCGCCATAGTGGGCGGGTTCGGCGGGCTGTCGCTGGCGCGGAGGCGCTTTAGGAAGGATCGGGATTAAATAAGGAAACAACGTAGGGCGCCGGTTTAAGACGCGCAGAGATTTGAGTTCACTACAAGTCCCGGCGCGTCAAGTATGCCGCGCCCTACTCGTGTTATTCTCTCAGCCCTAGTTCACTTTCTTCGTATAGTCCAGCGCGATGTACCCCGCGCCGCTATACAGTTTTCCCCATTTCTTCGCGCCTGTCCCGGACGCTTCCGCCGTAATGGTGTACATGCCCCTGTCCCTTATCACGCCGTTAATCTTATAGTTCGTCCCCGGGCCGCTGCGGATATTTAGCGCGTCCGTCGTCACCCTTATCTCATAGGTCTTGAACCCGTCAGCGTCCGGCTGCGCTGCCGCTGCCGGAGCGGGCTCTGTATCTCCGTTAAGATTAAGGGCTACGATCTCATTGTAGACCTTTTCACGCCTGTCCAGGTACTTGCTGGTGGCCGCTTTCGTGGCGGCGAGCATTGCGGCGGCGTCCCCGGTGCTCGCCAGCGCCTGGGCCGCTATCTTCTTCCACACCGTTGAATTTGTGCCGTACTGGTTCACTCCGTCGGCGAAATAGATAAGAGCGCCGCAGTCTTCAAGACCGTAGCTCTCGCCCTTTTGCACGTAGACGGTCACGTCGGCCGCCGCCTGGGCATCCTGAACCGCCTTTCCCTGCGCGGAGTTTAAGAGTTTTTTAAGCAGCGCGGCTTCATCCGCTGTTACGGTGCGCTTGTTCCAAGCGCTGGCTGCGGCGGAAGTAATTTCGTTATACAGCGCGTCCCCCAGCGTTGACTGGGCCTTGGTAGGGTTCTTCGCGATGATGGCCTTCAGCAGCGACAGCGCGCGGCTCGCGTGCCACTGTACCTTGCCGACCGACAGAGCGCCGTTGTCGTCTTTGTTTACGCTTCCATACGCGCCTTCGTTCCCGAATATTATGGTCTGGGCGTACTGAACGGCCAGGTTTTCCGTACTTTTTTGATCGTCCATAGCGATGCCTCCATGTTGATATACTACATGTTATTCATCACCGGACAAATGTTCCAACAAAAAGAACAGATGAGCCAATATCAATAAGGAACTCATCTGTTCTTAACTTTTATCTTTTATCTTTTAACTCTCAGTTCACTCCCCTTGATTGACCGTCCCCAGCCCGCTGATCTTGCGGGTTACGGCCGGGTCGCCCCAGTAAGTAACGGCCCCCGCGCCGGAGAGGGTAACGTCCAGCGTCTCTTCGGCGCTGACCTGGACGAAGCAAGCGCCGCTGACATTAAGTTTCGCGCTGTCCGCCTTCAAATCCCTGGCGTTGATCGTGGCGGCCCCGCTATTCCTTATACTAAGGCTGCCCGTGCGGCCGGAGAGGGTTATATCGGCCGCGCCGCTGGCAGAAAGGGCCGTTTCGTCCACATCAATCTCCATATTGATTTTGGCCGCGCCGCTTATATCGAAGCCCATTCTTCTGCCCTCAAAGACCCCGATGCCCTCAATAACCGCGTCACCCGAGATGTTCACGTTCTCCAGCGCGTCGGTGCCCACATAGAACGCGATGTTCGCGCCTACCCCGAGGGATTTCATGCCGCTTGCGCTGATTTTAAGCACGCCGTCGTTGTATTCTATCTTCATCGAATCCTCAAGGTTTTCGTCAATCTTGTACGTGACCTTGTCATCGTTCTTGTTCGTGATATGCACGGTGGCCGAGACCTTCTCAATCTCAATGCGCTTGACAACGCCCTTATACGCGTACTCGCCGCTGACCATTCTGCCGTTCCCGATTACCACGCCGAACGTAATGCAGCCCGACAGGGCCGTACCGGCGGCGGCGATAAGCGCCGCCAATGACGCGAGTGCCTTTTTCATAACAATGTCCTCCATAGCTGTGTAATATGTTCATCGCAACAGTATACGGAGTATGAGACGAAAGGTCTGTCATTAATCTTGACTTCCCGTCCGCTTAAATATATAATATAGGTAAAATTTAACAGAGGAGGTTACAATGAGGATTTTACGGTTTTTGTCAAGGCTGACGGGCCTGGGCCTAGCCCTGGCGCTGGCTTTAAGCGCGTCCGGCTGCATTACGGAGATACCGGCCCGCGAACCGGAGGGAGCTGCGCAAATGTCTGAAACATTTAACAGACTGCAAGTTATTGACGGACGGCTCTGCGACAGCGAAGGCAACCCGGTTCAGCTGAAAGGGATGAGCACCTTCGGCCTCCAGTGGGACGACGGGGCCTGGGCGCTGAACGACAAGGTTTTCGACGTAATCGCGGACGACTGGCAGAGCGATTTCATCCGCCTCGCTATGTATGTAACCGAAACCGGGTACGCGGACAACCCCGCGCTGATCCTTTCCCGCGTGGAAAAGGGGATAGAGCTGGCGACGGCCCGGGGCCTGTATGTTATCGTTGACTGGCATATGCTCTCCCCGGGCGACCCGACGGACGAACGGTACCTCACGGCGGGCCTTGCGGCGGACGACATGCCCGAAGCCTTCCTCGCGCTGAGAGACGCCAATCCGGGCTGGACGGGGCCTCAGGTCTTCTTCGCCTACATAGCCCAGAAGTACGGCAATACGGGCAACATACTCTACGAGCCCGCCAACGAGCCGAACGGCCTGGGCGGCCAGGACGAGCGCTTTGAAGTGTGGAGCGCCAAGCTCAAGCCCTATTTTGACAGCGTTATATCCGTGATTCGGATGTATGACAAGGACGGCGTAATCATCTGCGGCACCGACAACTGGAGCCAGTATGTCGACGCGCCCAAGGACGACCCTATTGACGACCCGCGTGACGGCGACGACCGTGTCATGTACGCGATGCATTTCTACTCCGGTACCCATGACGCCGGGTACGATTACGAGG
>JAISVU010000388.1 GCA_031271375.1 Clostridiales bacterium
TTGGGCCAAGAGCCAAGATAGTTAGTTGTAGAAAGGAATAACCTCTGATTAGGTTAGAGCTTGACAATTACCGTTTTTTCTAAAGTAACTATCTGAGCTCTGAGTTCTTCTTTATCTCGGCCCCAGTCTGGAGTTATCTATGACCTTTACCCCCGAGCAAACCCGCGCCGTGCATACCCGCGCCAAAGACCTCCTGGTCTCTGCGGCGGCGGGGAGCGGGAAGACATCCGTCCTGGCCGAGCGGGTTATCCATATGATTACGGACGAGGCGCGTCCCGTTGGGATTGAGCGCCTTCTTGTCGTTACGTTCACCGAAGCGGCGGCGGCGGAGATGAAAGGACGCGTCCGCAAATCGCTGGCGCGGAAGATTAAAGAGAATCCGCGCAGCGGGTATCTCAAGAAACAGGAGCTTTTGATCGAGCACGCCGCGATATCGACGATTCATGCCTTCTGCCGGTCTGTTATCAGGGATTACTTCCATCTGATCGACCTTGACCCGGATTTCAAGATATCGGACGAGACCGAGGCGGAGCTGTTAAAGGCCGACGTGATGAAGGAGCTGCTTTCAGACCTTTACGAAGGGGACGAAGAGCTGAACGCCCGCGTTTTCGGCACAGACGGGGAACGCCTTTTTTTTGACCTTGTGGAGATTTACGGAGACCGGGCCACCGACGGCTCGCTGGGCGAGCGGGTTATGGAACTGCTGGATTTCTCACGCGGGGAACCCTGGCCCGAGGCATGGCTAACGGCCCAAATGGATGGCGGGGAAGCGGAGGACGAGTGGCGGAACTATCTGGCCGAAGATATAAAAGACAGCCTGGAAGACGCTCTGGAAGCGGCCTGCGCCAACGCCGCCGACGCTTCATCGCCGTTGATTCATCCCAAATACGCCGAGGTGATAGACAGCGACGCTGCTTCGGTAAGGAGCTGCGTAAGCGCGGCGGAGAAGGGTTTGGACGCGCTGTACGACGCGCTGGGCTTCGAGTTCGGGCGATTAAGCACAGCGAAGGTAAAGGGTCTCTCAAGTGAAGAAGAAGCGGCGGCGACCGAGTTGAAAGAACATATAAAATCACGGCGCGATAATGACGTTAAAGCGGCCATTGCTGAATTGCGCGACAAGATATTTATTAAGTCCCCGGAAGAACAGATAAGGGACGGCTTGATGGCGGAAAGGGCTGTACGCGGCCTCTGCGGCATGGCGCTGGAGCTGGGCCGCCGCTTTCAGGCGGCCAAACGCGAGAAGAACCTGCTGGATTTCAGCGACCTGGAGCATTACTGCATAGAAATCCTTGTTGATTCCGAAAGCGGCAAGCCAACTGAAGCCGCGCTGGAGCTTTCGAACCGGTTCGACGAGATATTCGTCGACGAGTACCAGGATTCAAACGCCGTCCAAGAGCTGATTGTTTCAAGCATAGCGGGCGGCGTGCACGGAAAAGCCCGCAACATGTTCATGGTAGGCGACGTGAAGCAGAGCATCTACCGGTTTAGGCTTGCCAACGCCGATATCTTTAATGAGAAGTATGAACGGTACGGAACGGGCGGCGGGGAAGGGGAGCTGATTCTGCTCTCCAAGAATTTCCGCAGCCGTAAAAGCGTTCTGGACGCCGTGAACGCAATATGCTCCCGCATAATGTCGCCAAAGCTGGGCGGGTGCGAATATACCGAAGACGAGGCCCTGAGCTTAGGCGCGGGTGATTACGGACCGGACGGGCCGGAGCATGTAGCCGAGCTTATCGCGATTGAGGACGCGGATAATGCGGACGGCGACGCGGAGGATACGCTGGGCGGCGAAATCCAAGAGCTTTCTAACGCGGAGCTTGAAGCCGCCGCCGCCGCGGCCCGGATAAAGGCGCTTGTCGACGGGCCGGAGGCGTTTATGATAACGGCGGATAACGGAACGCGGCCCGCCCGATACCGCGATATCGCCGTTATCCTGCGTTCTCCGAGGAGCGTCGCCGAGGCGTATGTGAAGGTGTTCCGCGAGTACGGCGTACCGGCGGCGTCGGACGTCGCGTCGGGGTATTTCGACACAGCGGAGGTGCTGACAGCCCTATCGTTCCTGCGGATAATCGACAACCCGCGCCAGGACATCCCGCTGGCGGCCGTTCTGTACTCGCAGGCATACGGTTTAACAGCGGCGGACTTGCTTATGATAAGGGCGGCGCAGCAAGACGCCGGCGATTTCTATGACGCCGTTATTGCCTACGTGGAAACGGGCGGGAACGGCGCGCTTCGCGCAAAGCTGGAAAAATTCGTTGAAAACCTTAATAAATGGCGAGGACTGGCGGCCCAGACAGGCGTGAGCGACTTGCTTCTTACGGTGCTGGAGGAAACGGGATTGTACTTATTCCAGGGCCTTGCCGCCAGCGGCGCGGCGCGCCAGGCCAACCTGCGCGTCCTGCACGACTGCGCCGCAGGCTACGAGAAGACGCAAATGCGCGGCCTGTTCCATTTCTTGCGCTATATCGACAGCATAATAAGGTCGAAGAAGGACAGCGGAGCGGGGATGTCCCGCCCGGAAACAGCCGACGCCGTAACGATAATGAGCATACATAAGAGCAAGGGCCTGGAATTCCCGGTGGTTATCGTATGCGGCATGGGCAGGAAGTTTAATCTGCGGGACGCGCAGGCGCGGCTCGTCTTCCACAACCGCATGGGGATAGGGACGATGGCTGTCGACCTTGAAAACCGCGTGTTCTCAGACACGCTCAAACGCCGCGCCATATCAAAGAAGCTGCGGCAGGAGAGCGTCTCAGAGGAGCTGAGGGTGCTGTATGTCGCGATGACGCGGGCAAAGGAAAAACTCATCCTCATAGGCAGGGTCAAGGATTATGATAAAATTGCTAAAAAGGCCGCGGGCTTAGGCGAGGGTAAGCTCCCTTACAGGCTTCTTAAAAAAAACGAGCGTTTTATAGATTTTATCATCCAGGGCATTGCCGCGCCCGGTTCCCCTGTCGCGGTAAGGCGCATGACCGGCGGCGAGATACAGTCGGGCAGGCCGCAGGATATCACGGAAATAACCACCGAATTGCCGGAGATTGAACCGGGACGGGACTACAGCGGCCGCAGGGCTGAGATAATGGACGAGATGTACTTCGTATATCCGCACATTACGGAAACGACGGTCCCGGGCAAGCTGTCCGTGACGGAAATAAAGCGGCTCTTCCCCGACGCGGAGGATGCCGCGCCGCTTGTTCTCGCTGACGATGTCTCGGACATTTTGCGGGAACCGGAATTTTTACGCGCGGACAAAGCCCTCTCGGCTCCCGCAAGGGGGACGGCCCTGCATACGGTGCTGGAACGGCTTGACTTTTCCCTGCATCAAACGGCGGAAGACATTGCGGGCCTTACGGCGGAGCTTACGGAACGGCGGATTCTGCTGCCGGAAGAGGCCGCCGCCGTTGATGTAACGAAGATTCTGCTGTTCTTGAAGTCGCCGCTGGCCCGGCGTATCAGGCAGGCCGGCAAGGTTTGGCGCGAGCGGCCATTCGTCATAAGCGTGCCCGCCTCCGATATCAATCCGGCTTGGCGTACCGGCGAGATTATGGTTCACGGCATTATCGACTGCCTGTTTTTAAATAATGAGAAGCTGACGCTTTCGGACTACAAAACGGGCCGCTTTACCGGGGAAGCCGACGCCCGCGCGCGGTACGGCCTGCAGATGTCATATTATAAAAAGGCCGCGGAAGCGCTGCTTGGGATGCCTGTGGACGAGGTTGTACTGTATTATTTTGATGTGGGGCGGGAGGTAAAGATTCTTTGACTATTGCGATCCTCCGTTTTTAGTTTACTATATGTCAATACCTAAAATTAATACTGGGATATCTATATTTGAAACTCCTCTTTTATCCAAATCCCAAGCAAATTGCTCAAAATAAGACACCCCTGTGGACATTTCATCTGCTAGTAATTTCATTGGAACAATCTCAACGCCCGCATCTATTATCTCCATGTTTCTAAAAATAGTCATCTTTGCACAAACATTATAAACCATAAAAGCATATTTACCAAATTGCACCTCAACACCTAATCTCCTTTTTAATTCCATTCAATTGGTACTTGACTTACCTTTTCTTTACCCGTTGGTTTATAAACCTCTTTCCCCAATGGTCGTATTTTTAAATTTCCTGAATAATAATCATAGATTCTTTTTTTCCCTATTTCAATATATCCATTTTCTTTGTCGATTTCAGCTCCCATTGCTCTACGGTTATGCATCAATGCTGCGATCAATGAAGATGCAACTCCAGCGTATGGGTCTAAAACCCAATCATTTTCATCAGTTAATGCCAACACACATCGCTCTACTAACTCAATGGGAAATTGGCAAGGATGAGAAGTTTTTTCAGGATGATTAGACTTAACATTCGGAATATCCCATAATTCGTTATCCCATTCCTTTAGGGCAAATTCCCATATATCACTCGGATTTTTGCCCAAAGGATTCCCAGAGGGTTTTCCTTTTTTATCACCTTTGTAATGCTTTTTCCTAGGGTATTTTGAAAGCACCCTAACTTCATCTAAATTAAAAGTATAATCACATGTCTTAGTAAACCATAAAACTGTTTCGTATCGACCTGAAAACCTTTTTGTAGCATGTAACCCATGACCAAAATGCCAAATAATTCTGTTTCTTAAATACAAATCGAATTTTTTAAAAATATCATAATAAAAAATATCTAAGGGAAATATTTCTCCATTTACTACACAATTACCAACCTGCCAGTAAATACTACCCTCTTTTTTTAAAACCCTTACTAAGAAGCTGTCCTCAATAAAAACCTACAAGATGCCGATATAAGAAGAAAAAAGGAACTGGTGGAGAAAGATGGCATACCACAGCGATTTAACAAACAGCCAATGGCAACTTATAAAACACCACTTTCCTACGGAAAACAGAGGAAGGCATCTTTCAAAGCACAGTAAACGAAAACTTGTAAATGCTGTGCTGTATATTGTTAAGACCGGCTGTCAAT
>JAISVU010000088.1 GCA_031271375.1 Clostridiales bacterium
AAGACCTGGGCGGCGTCCCCGCGATAGAAAAGATTAATAAACAGAAGGCCGCGATGCTCTACGATTACCTGGACGAGTCCAAGCTCTTTAAAGGAACCGTGGAAAGCAAGGACCGGTCGTTGATGAACATCACCTTCGTCACCGGGGACAAGGATATGGACGCTAAGTTCGCCAAAGAATCCGAAGCCCGCGGGTTTGAGAACCTCAAAGGCCACCGCAGTGTCGGCGGGATGAGGGCCAGCTGCTATAACGCGATGCCTCTGGAGGGCGTGGCGGAGCTGGTTAAGTTTATGAAGGAGTTTGAGGTGGCGAATGTATAAGGTTTTAACGCTTAACAAGATAGCAAAGCCCGGACTTGCCGAGCTGGAACGCTTTTCAGAATATTCGGATAAGGAAGCCTCGCCCGACGCCATTATCCTGCGGAGCTACGCAATGCACGATATGGAGCTGCCGGAAAGCCTCGCCGCAGTAGCCAGGGCCGGCGCCGGGGTAAACAACATCCCGATTGATAAATGCACGGAACGGGGCATCGTGGTGTTCAACACCCCCGGGGCTAACGCGAACGCCGTCAAAGAGCTGGTTATTGCCGGATTAATGCTGACTTCGCGGAAGATATGGCAAGGAATCAACTGGGCTCAGGGTTTGAAGGGCCAAGATGATGTCCCGGCACTTGTGGAAAAGGGCAAGGCCGCCTTCGGCGGCAATGAAATAACCGGAAAGACCCTGGGTATCGTCGGCGTCGGCGGGGCTATAGGAACCCTCGTCGCCAACGCCGCTGTCGCGCTGGGGATGAAGGTTATCGGCTACGACCCCTATATCAGCGACAAAGCCCGGGGCGTGCTGTCGCCGGAGGTTCAAATTGCGGAGCTGGACGCAGTCTTCGCGGAGAGTAATTTCATTACCCTGCACGTGCCTTACAACAGCGGCACCAAGCATATCGTGAACGCGGAGACGCTGAAGGCCTGTAAACAAGGCGCGGTTATATTAAACTTCGCCCGGGGCGAGCTGGTGAACGACGCCGATATCAAGGCGGCCCTTTCCGGCGGCAAAATCGGGTTTTATATTACGGACTTCCCCAACGGGGAGCTACTAGGCGTGGATAACGTGATTACCGTGCCTCACTTGGGCGCTTCCACCGAGGAAGCCGAGGAAAACTGCGCCGTTATGGCGGCGGTTCAGCTCAAGGACTATTTAGAGAAGGGCGTTATCGTCAACTCTGTAAACTTTCCAACAATGGCCGAGCGCGAACCGGTTAAAAGCGATAAGCGGCTCTGCGTGGCGTACAACGCCGAGGCCGAACAGGATGTCCTTGCGGGCGTTAAGGATATCCTTGCCAAGAAGGGCTGCGAGTTCACGCTGGACAGCGCCGTTAAAGGAAAGGCCGGGTACGCTCTGGTTTATGTCAGCGGCGGGGATTCAAGCGCGTTAGACGGCGCGGTAAAGCAGCTGCCGGGGGTTCTTTCGGCGAGGGTTATATAAAGCAGAGAGCGGAGAGCGGAGAGTGGGGAGTTAGAGGCCTCTCTAACTCTCCACTCCAGAGGTATATTATGAAATTTATAGTGACCGGTTCCGGCGGATGCGTATGTACGCCTAAGCCGCTGTGCCAATGCCCCGTTTGCGTGGAAGCGCGGACGAAAGGGTTTCCGTATGCCCGCTGCGGATGCGGCTTATATCTTGAGGATATTGCGCTCTTGGTTGACACGCCCGAGGATATAGCGGCCGCGTTAAATAACGCCGGTATTAAAGCCGTATCATCTGTTCTGTACAGCCACTGGGACCCGGATCACACTATGGGTATGCGCATCTTTGAACAATTGCGTTTGGAGTGGTTGGATTTTTATAAAGGCATAAAACCTCAGAACCCCGTTACAGTATACGCGCAGCCGGGTATTATGGAGGATTTAAGCGGATTGCGTAGCAAGTTTGGGCCGCTGATGGATTATTATGAGCGCGTGATGAAGTTGATAGAGCGGCGCACAGTCGAGAGAGAAATAGAGCTTGACGGCATAAAGATCACGTTTGTCTCCGTGCCCGGGGATAAAGCGGTGACGGTGTTCGTGTTTGAATCGAAGGGAAAGAAATTGGTTTACGCCCCTTGCGACTGCCGTCCGTTTCCCGACGAACCGGTTCTTCATAACGCGGATATCCTTGTTATGGGCGATACATTTATCGGGGATGTATTGAAAGACGGGAACATAATAGACGAAGACCATCCGCTGCGGAAGGAACTGCACAGTTTCTCGGACGCTTTACATATCCAAAAGGAATTATCCGCAAAAAGGCTTGTGATAACCCATATCGAAGAGGCCTGGGGCAAGTCGGTGAACGATTATAAAAAGATGGAATTGGAGTATGATAATGTGAACTTTGCCTATGACGGCATGGTTATTCAACTATAGGAGGAAAATGAATGTCAGACGTAAGACCATTCAGAGCCCTGCGCCCCGCGCCGGGGCTGGCGGATAAAGTAGCCGCCCTGCCTTATGACGTAATGTCCAGCGACGAGGCCCGCGTGATGGCCAAAGATAACCCGCACTCGTTCCTGTATGTGACTAAGGCCGAAATCGGGTTAGACCCCGCTGTGGGCCATTATGACGATATAGTGTATGAAACCGCCGCTAAGAAGCTGGCCCAAATGGAAGCCGACGGCGTGCTTTTCCGGGATGAGAAGGCATGTTATTATATCTACGCCTTGACAATGGACGGCAGAACCCAGACGGGTGTCGCCGCCTGCGCTTCGGTGGACGAGTATCTGGACGGGCGGATAAAAAAGCATGAACTGACCAGGGAGGAAAAGGAGCGCGACCGCATTAACCATGTGGCGGCCACCAACGCCAACACCGGCCCCGTCTTCCTCACCCACAAGCCCTGCCCAGCGGTTACGGGCTTTATCAAAGCATGGACTGCCGCAAATGAGCCGGTATACAGCTTCACACCGGACGACGGCGTGACCCATAAGGTTTGGGTGGTGGACGAGGACGCCGCGATAGAAGAGCTGCGGGCCGCCTTCGCCGGGATAGACGCCCTCTACATCGCCGACGGGCATCACCGGAACGCTTCAACCGCAAAGGTAGCCCTGCGCAAGCGCGAGGCGAACCCCGGCTATTCAAAGGACGCTGATTTTAATTACTACCTTGCCGTTATTTTCTCCAGCGACGAATTAAAGATAATGGATTATAACAGGGTGGTTAAGACGCTTAACGGCCTTACGCCATCAGAGTTTTTGAATGCTGTAGAGGAATCGTTTGATGTGGGTTTCCGTCTTGAAGACACGCCTTACCGCCCGGATAAACGCCACACCTTCGGTATGTATATGGACGGCGGATGGTTTGATTTGACGGCGAAATCGTCCATCGTAAATGACAGCGACCCCGTCGCCAGGCTGGATGTGTCTATATTGCAGGATCATCTGCTGGCTCCAATACTGGGTATTACAGACCCGCGCACCGACGGGAACATCGACTTCATCGGGGGGCTTCGCGGCCTCAAAGCCCTGGAGGAGTATGTGGATAAAAACGGCGGCGTCGCGTTTTCCATGTACCCTACTGCAATGGAAGAACTGATCGCCATCGCCGATTCCGGGCGGATCATGCCGCCTAAGTCCACCTGGTTTGAGCCTAAACTGCGGTCGGGGCTGTTTGTGCATAAGTTGGGCTAAACAGGAATCCTCCTCACCGACTCCCGCTCCACCAAATGCACGTCCAGCACCACATTCTGGGCGGGGTTTTCGGGGTTCGTTATATGCTGGAAAAGCGTGTTCGTCGCTATGCTCGCCTTCTTTTCTATGTTCTGGCCGATCGTGGTCAGGGCAGGGTAGCATAGCTCGCTGATTTGCAGGTTATCGAAGCCCATTACGGAACAATCCTTAGGAATGTCCAGGTCCGCGGCTCTGAGCTCCTTCATTAACTGTATCGCCGTTATGTCCGCGTGGGCGAAGAAGGCCGTCACAGGCTCGTCTCCGCCGCACAGGGTTCTTATTTCGCTCTGGGAAGGGATGTCCGGCAAAAGGTTATCAACCGGCAGTTTTACCCCGGCATCCCTAAGGACGCTGGCGAACCCTTGAAGCCTGGCCCGAACCACCGGGCTTTCATGCGATGCCTCGCCCACGAAAGCTACGTTCCTGTGCCCCATATTAAGCAGATACTCCGCTGCAAGCTCGCCGCCCTTATAATCGTCCAGGCCCACGTTAGTTACCTGGCGCATTGTGCTATAGGAATCAGTGAATACCAGCGGTATCCTGTTATCTTCCTTAATATTCTTCATGTCCGAATCGAACATGCCCAAAAAGATAGCTCCGTCAACCTTCCAGCTCCGCAGGCGCTTTGTCACCTCGTAATAATCCTTAACCTGGTAAACAAGCGGGGTGTAATCCATATCCTGGATAAACCGGCTGATATAGCCCACCATCTGGGCATTATGGGGATAATCCAGGGCGTTGTAGGAATATGGCAGGATGATGGCTATAAGTTTCGAAAACCGCGACGAAAGGCTGCGCGCCGAGGAATTCGGCACGTAACCCGTGCGTTCGATGATGTCTTTTATCTGCCGCCTCTTCGCGTCCGAAACCCGCGACGGGATGTCGTTTACTACCCGCGACACGGTCATCACGCTGACGCCCGCTTCTTCGGCAATGGTTTTGAGTGTTGTCATGCGGTAATTATCTCCGTCAACGCCCCGAATATCTCTTTATCCAAATTCAGCGAAGCCAGCTCGCCTATCAGGCGGGTTTTATCCGCGCCGCGTTTCACAAGCTCGTAGATATCCGCTTTAAGGTCGTAGTCATACTGGGCTTTGTGCAGCATATCAAAGACCTCGGCCGCAATGTTGTTTTCGGCAGGGGGGCCGATTTTAACCAATAAGCTGTGAGCGCCGTTCTCATCGGGAAATTCAAAGCTCAACGTCTTTTTCGACTTGTCATAATTAACATTACTATTATCGCCTTCCGCCTCGTTCGTTACGCCGTAAACGGTTATCTTGTACCGCCGGTTTTCTGGAACGACGCCGCTATTGTTGACAGGCTTGTTTATGGTTATCAGCAATCTCTCGTCTTTCTCAGACATTGTAAACTCTGTAATAGCGTACCTCAAGTTTTCCCCGGTCATTCCGTTGTCCTCATACAGTTCAAAATGACCGCTCCCAGGGAAGAACAGTACCTCCAGCCAAACCGGGTTCTCCGAAACCGCATTTTCGCTCGATCCATATGCCAGCGGCACAATGGCCCCGGCTTTGGCCAGCACGGGCATATGCTCCAAATCCCGGTACAGCGCCAGCTTCCTGCCGCCCTGATAAACACGCCCGTTAAAGATGTCAGTATACCGGCCTTCGGGGAGCCACGCCGTAAACTTGCCCATCGCCGTAACTGTGTCGGCGGGAGCCGTGATCGGGCAGGCGATCAGCTCGCTGCCGAACCAGTATTGATTTTTGACTTCGTATGCCTCCCAGGTATACGGGTGACTGTAGTACATGGGCTGTATCAGCGGCTCTCCCTGGGCATTAAACCGATGGTTCATTGTATACAGATAAGGGGCAAGCCGGTGCCGCAGGCGCAGGAACGCCTTCATCCCCCGCTCCGCGAGAGGCCCGAACATCCACGGCTCCTTTTGATTGAACGGGCTGCTGGTGCTGTGCAGGCGCATTATGGGCGAGAAAACCCCCAGCTGCACCCAGCGCAGGGCCATTTCGTCGTCCTTGTAGCCGTGCATATGCCCGCCGATATCGTGGCTCCACCATCCATACCCCGCGTTGGAGGCCGTCGCAGTGAAATAGGGCTGGAAATCCAGCGATTCCCAGGTGGCGTAGGTATCGCCGGAGAAGCCTACCGGATAGCGGTGGCTCCCCAGCCCGGCGTAGCGCGAAAAGGTCAGGCCCCTTCGCCCGTCCCGGCAGTTGTCCAGATAATGGATATGGTTAAGCATCCATAACGGATCAATACCGGCGACCGAGGTTCCGCCCTCCTGCTGCCAGTCTATCCACCAGAAATCCACCCCGTCTTCCTCGTAAGGATGGAAGACATGCTTGAAACAGGCTTCCCAGAAGGCTTTGTCCGCGGCGTCGAACGGGATTTTATCCTCGTTTGCGTAATCAACGCCCAGGTCCTTCGCCATTTCCAGGTACATTGCCTCGTGGCCCCTGATCCCGTCGGCGGGATGCAGGTTCAGCGTGATTTTAAGCCCCATTTCCCTCAGCTTTGCAAGAAAGGCTTTATAGTCGGGGAAGAATTCCTGGTTCCAGGTATACCCGGTCCAGCCGCTGCCATACTTGGGGTCGATGGACGTGTGGTGCCAGTCGATGTCGATTACGCCGACGGAGAACGGGATGCCTTCGGCCTTAAACCGCTCCATCAGCGCGATATATTCCTTATCCGTGTACTTATAATATCTGCTCCACCAGTTGCCCAAAGCGAAGCGCGGGATCAGCGGCGCCGGGCCGGCGAGCTTGAAGAAGTCTTTCAGGCAGCCCAGATAATCCCTGCCGTAGCCCAGGAAGTACAGGTCAATAACCCCTGGCCTCCGGGGCGAAACCCAGCCGTCAGCCTCAATAAGCATAGACTTGCTGTCGTCGATTAACGAAAAGCCGTTGGCGGACAGCAGCCCTTCCTCCAGCGGAATTGCCCCGTCGGCCTCGTCCAGCGTCCTGGCCGTCCCTTTGAGCGTCTCGAATGCCTGCCCGTAAATCCACTTGCTGCGGTAAGAGCTAACATTCCCGCCCACCTCAATTCCCATCCCGCCGGGGGCTAGAGGTTTTAGATCATATGAAAGGCGCAAGCTGTCGGTAATGATTAAAAGCCGGTCTTGCTTTTCTATAACGCGAAAAGAGGGGACGGGCAATTCGCGGTTGATTACGGTCTTCGTAGCCCTGTCCTCAAACACCCCGTCTTCATTGAACTCCATGCGAACCATCCTGTCGGTCAGCACGGTGAAGCGGTATCCGCTCCCCTGAACCACCGCGCCTTCATTTGCGCTGGGATTGCCGCCCAGTTTGTAATTGCGCCACATTTTCATTGTATATCCCCCTCGTTTATGATCCGCAATAGGTTAGCGTTACCTAAATTTGATTTGTTCGATCCATAAAAATCTGACCCTCATTATACAATAAAATACACAAAAAATCAACTATTTTCTTTGCCGTGAAATAAAAATGGCAAATATGCCTAAAAAAATTCGATTTCTGAATAAATAACTATTGACAAGGAACAATTATTATTCTACAATAGCAATATACTAAGGTTATCATTAACCTTAGGGAATCGACTGCGGGGAGGGAAGAATCGCCGTGAGCGCCAAACCAGATGCCTTTGAGCGTAAGCTGCGCATGATAGGCCGCAACTGGGGCCTGTATCTGTTGATCCTTCCGTCGGTTATCCTGCTGATCCTCTTCGCCTACAAGCCTATGTACGGCATTATTATGGCCTTCAAGGACTACAGGAACGCCCTCGGCATAATGGGCAGCCCCTGGGCCGAGCCCTGGTACAAGCATTTCGAGCGTTTCTTCAGCTCGTTCCAGTTTGTAAACACGCTGCGCAATACACTGGTTCTCAGTTTTTACGGCCTCCTGGCCGGTTTTCCGTTCCCGATACTCATCGCCCTGGGCCTTAACCAAATGCGGGCAAAGAAGTTTAAGCGGACGTTCCAGACGATATCGTATCTGCCGCACTTTATATCCACTGTGGTTATGGTGGGGCTGCTCAGTATCTGGCTATCGCCCGGTTCGGGGCTCATCGGCAACATCTACCGGCTCTTCGGGGCTCAGGCGCCGAACCTTATGGGCAGCGCGGGAGCGTTCCCGCACCTGTACGTCTGGTCGGACATATGGCAGCATGTGGGCTGGAACTCCATTATATACCTTGCGGCGCTGGCGGGGGTAGACCCTTCGCTCTATGAAGCCGCCACAGTGGACGGGGCCAGCAGGTTCCAAAAACTGATCTACATAGATTTGCCGATGCTCATGCCCACAGCCGCGATACTTCTGATACTCAGCGCGGGGAACATTATGAACATCGGTTTCGAGAAGGCGTACCTGATGCAGACGCCGCTCAACTCCTTCACCAGCGCAATAATCCCCACATATGTATACGAGCTGGGCATACGCAACGCCCAGTACAGCTACTCGGCGGCGGTGAACCTGTTCAACACGGTTATCAACCTGATCCTTCTTGTGACGGTGAACCAGGTGACGCGTAAAACCAGCGGAAACAGCCTGTGGTAACCGTAGGGGGCGATTATCAATCGCCCGCAAATGGGCGGCATAACGCCGCACGATGCTCGGAGGTGAGTGAATGGACGCGGGATTAAACCAAAAAACTAAAAATGTCAGGGATATCAGGTCAGACCTGGTTTTCAACATAGTTCTCTACAGCCTTGCCGCCATAATGCTGGTTATCATCATATATCCGCTCTACTTTATAATCATCGCCTCGTTCAGCGACCCTTCGGCCGTGACGAACGGGCGCGTGTGGTTCTGGCCCGGCGGCTTTACGCTGGAGGGTTATCAGGCCGTCTTCGAGCATGAGCGCTTGTGGATCGGCTACCGCAACACGATAGTTTATACGCTTATGGGGACGCTGATCGGCCTGGTTATAAACATCCCGGCTGCCTATGTGCTCTCCAGGAAGGACTTAGTGTTCCGCAAGTTCCTTACGTTTATGTTCCTGTTTGTAATGTTCTTCTCCGGCGGGCTCATACCCACATACCTCACCGTGAGGGATTTCGGGTTGGACAATACCTGGCTCGTCATGGTTCTGCCGTTTTCGGTGTCTATATATAATGTGATAGTGGCGCGGACGTTCTTCCAAACCAGCCTCCCCGCCGATTTGTGGGACGCGGCGCAGATAGACGGCTGCGGGAACCTGCGGTTCTTCTTCACCGTGGCGGTGCCGTTATCAAAGGCGGTCATCGCGGTTATCGCTTTATGGACGGCGGTATATCATTGGAACTCATACTTCAACGCCCTTATTTACCTGAGGGATGAAAATTTACAGCCGTTGCAGTTAATACTAAGGAATATACTGATAACCAACCAGATGCAATCCGGGCTCGGCACCGGCGAGGCCGCCGCCCTTATGATGCGCCGGGCGAACCTGATGCGCTATTCGTCGATAATCATTTCCACCGTGCCGATTATGTGCTTCTATCCCTTTGTGCAGAAGCATTTTAACCAGGGGGTTATGATCGGGGCGATTAAGGGGTAATAACCAGGTTTTTATCCCTCGCGAAAGGGATTAAACATACTAAAAACAAAGGAGAGAGAACATGAAATCAGCTAAGAAATTCCTGGCCCTGGCATTGGCGCTCATTATCGCCATATCACTGGCGGCCTGCACAACCCCGGTTGATACCGAGGGCGGCGGCGAACCGGCGGCTCCGGGCGCCAATTTCAACGAGGAAGGCCTGCCCATCGTAAACGAACCCATCGAACTGAGCGTCATCACGATGCGCTGGGGCGACATGGGCGACACCTTCACCGCCAACCCGTTTTTGGTGAACCTGGAGGCCGAGTCGGGCATCACGATCGACTGGCAGGTTAAATCCAGCAACGATTGGACGGAACAGCGCAGCATCCTGTTCGCCGGCGGCGAAATGCCCGACATCTTCATGGGCAACGAAACCCTGAACGACAACACCGTTATGAACAACCTGGAATATTTTATTCCGCTTGAGGATCTGATTGACAAGTACATGCCCAACTACAAGAGAGCGCTGGAGATGTATCCCGAAATGCGCGCCCTGACCACATACCCGGACGGGCATATATACAGCCTTTCCAAGAACCTCCCTGCCCGCGCCGCCACCCGTAATCATCCCATCATCAACAAGAAGTGGCTGGACAACCTGGGCCTTGAAATCCCCGCAACCACCGAGGAACTGGCAACCGTCCTCAAGGCCTTTGTTGACAACAACGCCAGCGGCCTTGCCAACACCTACGGTTATGTCTGGCATATCTCCGACCAGAGCGGCGGTATGCAGGGCGATATGTTCATCCCCTGGGGTATTTCGGATATCTATAACACCGGAATGTCGATCCTGGACGGCGAAGCCTTCTACTATCCCATCAGCGAGAATTACAAGGAAGCCGTTATCTGGTTCCATGAACTCTATGAGATGGGCGTTATCGACCCCGAGACCTATACCCAGGACGAGAGCATGATGCGCAACAAGTACGCCAACACCGAAGGGCCTCTTGTAGGTTTCACCTATCAGTGGACCCCCGACGCCATAGTAGGCCAGTGGGCCGACCAGTACATCGCGATCCCGCCGATTACGGTACCGGGCGGCGAGCAGTACGCCAGCGGCGACCCCAACGGTATCTTCGCCATCATGCGTAACGAAGCCCTGATCACGACCGCCTGCGAGAATCCCGAAGCGGCTGCCCGCTGGCTGGACCAGTTCTACACCAACGAAGCCAGTATCCAGAACTTCTGGGGCGGATTCGGTGTGGTTATGACCGCCAACGAAGACGGCACCTTCACGCTTAACAACCCGCCGGAAGGCGTCAGCGCCGATGCCTGGTACTGGGATCAGAGCCTCCGCGACTTCGGCCCCAAGTTCGTCGAGCCGGAATTCAACGAAAAGATCATCCTTGACCCGACCGCAGGCGACGGATACAAGCTGGAGATCGCCAAGCTGACCGACCCCTTTGTGACCACTCCGTTCCCGCAGCTGCTCTACACCGACGAGGAATCGGAGGAGCTCAACCTCCTCCAGACCGACATCGACGCCTACAGACGGCAAACCCTTGCCAAATGGATCGTCGAGGGCGGTATCGAGGAAGAATGGGACGCCTACCTTGAGCAGATGGAGCTTATGGGCGTGAACGATCTCATCGAAATCCGCATGAACGCTTATGAAAAGGTTCAATAACTTGGAAAGTAGAATACGGGTTTTGGGGGGCTTTGCCCCCCTTTTACTATTGGCTGCCGCCATGCTGGGGTTTATCGGATGCGTCTCGCGTCTGAGTTACGGCGAGGCGACAATCATAAACTATCCGGCCCCCGAAGGCATCATCGGAAGCCAGGACGCCCGTATTTTCGTTAATGACGAGGAATTATTCGTCTACGAGACCGCCGTGAACCATAATCGGATATATGAGCAGTTCCCCGAGCTGTCGTCTGCGCCGGTGGCGTATTTCGATTTTGAGGGAACCGTTGAGATAAAGATACAGGCGGAGGATGTGAGCTCCGCCGTCGTAAGGCCGCTGTCTCTGGGGATCAAGCCTGTTGTAAAGGACGGGGTTATATCATTCCCCCTCAGTAAGCCCGCGTTCCTGACCATCGAAGTGAACGGGCTTCCCAAACGCGCGATTCACCTGTTCGCGAACCCGCTTGAGACCGACATCCCCGATTTTAACGACCCCAATGTTATATACGTCGGCCCCGGCATTCACGACCGCTTTGTTGTGCGCCTGCGGGATAACCAGACCCTTTACCTTGCAGGAGGCGCTGTTCTGCGGAGCCATATTATATCCAATAACGGCGAGAATATACGGGTGATGGGCAGGGGGATTATCGACGGCAGCGCCTTTGACCGCTGGCCCAACGCTGTTGTGCCTATCGATTTCCAGATGTGCAAGGACGCGTCTGCCGAAGGCGTCATTATCCTGGATCCCGCCGGGTGGACGCTTAACACGTTCGGATGCGAAAACGTCACGATCGAGAACGTGAAGATCATCAGCGCGAGGCCCAACGGCGACGGCATAACCACGCAGAGCTGTAAAAACCTTACGGCGCGGAACTGCTTCGTGCGTTCATGGGACGACAGTCTTGTTGTAAAGAACTACGGTAACGGCGTTTCGGAGAACATCCTGTTTAAGGACATCGTTATATGGAGCGACCTTGCGCAGAGCTGCGAGATAGGCTACGAAACCCTCGGCCCGCGCATGGACGGCATAACCTTTGAGGATATCACGGTGCTGCACAACTTCCATAAGCCCGTGATGAGCATACACAACTCCGACCAAGCGCATATCCAAAACGTGACCTTCCGCGACATCACGGTTGAGGACGCGCAAATGGGCCTGGGAGACGCCACGAACGACAACTTCCTTATAGACCTGAGCATCGCCGAAAGCCAGTGGAGCAGGTCTTAAGAACGCGGCAATATTTCAAACGTACTCTTTGAGAATATCACGGTTCTTGGCG
>JAISVU010000156.1 GCA_031271375.1 Clostridiales bacterium
AGGGCCGCGTTCACGCCGCAGGAGATAGCGGATCTTACGATAAACTTCTACCAACGCAACTATATCGAGGGGCTTTTCATCAGCTCCACCGTTATCAAATCACCGGATTACACGATGGAACTGCTGTATACAACGCTGAAATATGTGAGGGAAGTCCACCATTTCAACGGTTATGTGCATGTCAAGGCCATTCCGGGGGCCAGTCAGGAGCTTATCGCGGCGACCGGGATGCTGGCAGACCGCATGAGCGTTAATATCGAGATGCCTTCATCGGAGAGCCTCGCACTCTTCGCGCCGGAGAAGACGCGGGAGTCTATCCTGTTGCCGATGAAGCAAATCAAGAACGGCATAGTTAAGTCCAAATACGAGATAACCCGTTACAGGAACGCCCAGCGCTTCGTCCCCGCAGGCCAGGCTACGCAGCTTGTAGTGGGCGCTTCGGCGGATAACGACAAGAGAATCGTTGAGCTGGCCGAAGGACTGTACAACACCTATTCCCTCAAGCGCGTTTTTTATTCGGCTTATGTGCCTGTGCCGACGCGAAACCCGCTGCTACCAACGTCGAAGACGCCGCTGCTGCGGGAGCACAGGCTTTACCAGGCCGACTTTTTATTGCGATTTTACGGCTTTAACTCGGGGGAAATCTTTGAGAACTCCGACGGGAACCTGGACATGAACATGGACCCGAAATGCGCGTGGGCCGTGAATAATTATGGTAAGTTCCCGGTGGAGATAAACCGGGCCGACCGGGAGATGCTCCTGCGCGTCCCTGGGATCGGCACGGTCAGCGCGGACAGGATCATTATAGCCCGCAGGGTGGGGAAGCTGGATTTCCACAACCTGAAGAAGATGGGGATAGTGCTGAAGCGGGCACAGTATTTCATCACCTGCCAGGGACGGATGTACAGCCAGTACAGGCTCAATCAGGATATCTTGACAATGAAGCTCTCCGAAAACAAGATTGACGAGCGGTTTGACCAGTTGAGCCTGTCCGATTTCAATATGAACCTGCTGCCCGCGCCGAAACCCACCGCCGAGGACGAGTTAAAATGCCTGACAGGCCAGTTGTAACCCATTCAGTAATCATTGACGGCAGCCTGGAGGGGCTGCTTACGACGGTGTATAGTTATTATTATGAAAAACTCCGCCCCTCGGGGATGCAGGACGGGTCTCTTCCTTCCTTCCAGCAGCGTCTTGGGGAGGAGTATATTTATGTCAAGACCGACCCGGAGCGGGCGGCAAAGGTCTACGAGGCTATGGAGCATAAATTCTCCCATGATACGATGTCCCGCATCCACGGCGCGGCGGCGCATATCGACAAGAACCGGTTTTATGATTTGTTCCGTTACATCCTCCTTGCCTTCAAAGAGCCGGAGCGGGTGGACATGTATGAGGGATTTGATTATGTGCTGAACGTTCACCAGCTGGCGAAAGGCGTATACATGGAAGCCCATCTGCTCAAGGGTTTCACGCGCTTCCGCAAGAGCGGCGAAGGGATTCTTTACGCCGAGATAGAGCCAAAGCACGACGGCTTATGGTTCATCTGCGAGCATTTCTGCGACAGGCTGGGCGGCGAACGCTGGATCATCCACGACGCGGGCCGGGGCAAAGCCGGGGTGTTCGATTGTTCGGAGTGCGTTATCGTCCCTGTGCCGCAGGGCTTGAAGGCTGGGTTTGCCGAGGACGAGCGGGAACGGGAATTCCAAAAGCTCTGGACGGCCTTTTATAAAACCATCGGAATACAGGAACGCGCCAACAGCAAGCTGCGCAGGCAGAACAGCCCCAAGTATTTCTGGAAGCACATGACCGAGCATCGGCCGGATTTAGGGAATTAAAACACGATAAACACATTAATCAACAAACTTTGAACATATTCGAATCTATACCGCGCCGGGACTTGCGCTCTGTCCAAATCCCGGCGCGTCCGGGAGGCCGCGCCTTACACCGTTTCTGCATTATGGATATTCTTGTGCTTATCGTGCCGCGTTCCCTATGGGAAGTTGACATTGAGTTTCGATTTTGCTATAATATCCTGGAGCCTTAAATTCATTACAAAGGATTTACATAAGGGGAACATATGGCAAAATCAAGAATCCTTACCGCGGTTATAGCGGCGGCGCTGATATTGACGCTGACTGTGTGTAATCCCGACGATTCGGCGGCGGCGCAGCCGGGCGCAAGCATTTCGATGTCCGGGGCGGACTATTCCGACGCCGGGAACTGGCTGCGTTTCGGTGGAGACAAGGATAATGAGGCGGACGTTTTCATCATTTACCCCACAGTTACTATGAGCCAGGAAAAGACCGACCAGCCTTTTATCCGGTTAAACAGCGAGGTAATGCGCACGATGGCCGCCGCCTGGCTTGAGGATGTAGAGGGGCTTTTTGACGGGGCGGCGAACATATACGCGCCTTTCTACAGGCAGCTGAACGCCTCGGAATTAAACGGCCTGGACGCGGACGGGTTCATCGAACACACCAACAGGATTCCCCGGGGCGATATCTTCGCGGCTTTTGATTATTATTTAAAAAACGAGAACGGCGGACGCCCGTTTATCCTCTTCGGGCATTCTCAAGGCGCCCAGCTTGTAATTCAGCTTGCGGCGGCATTTCTCGGCAGTGCCCAGTATATTGAATATAATAAGAGCCATATAGCGTCCTATGCCATCGGATATTCGGTAACGGAGAGCCAAATCAAGGTTAACCCGGAACTGGCCTTCTCCCGGCGCTCCAATGACGTTGGCGTTATCATGTCGTGGAACGCCACATCCCCAAGCGAGATTGCGACGGAAGCATACAAGCGGTTTGGTACCTGGCTTGACGGGGCGCTCGTGACAAATCCTATCTCTTGGAGGACGAACGAGCTGCTGGCCCACGCGTCGCAAAACCCTGGCTCCAGGCTTACGGATGACGATGGTTCTGCCAAAATTATAGAGCATTACGCCAACGCGCTGGTGGATAATGAGCATTGCGTATTGATTACATATACGCCGGACGAGGCGGAGTATACTTCCACATCTGAGCGCATAGGCAAGTTCCACCGGTACGACATCGCGTTCTTTTATGAATCCATTAAACAGAATATTAAAGACCGGATCAACGCTTTCCTCTCATCAGATTGACGACATGTCTCAGCCGGATGCTCTCTTTTGTGGGCATCTGTTCCAGGATTGCTTCCAGCATTGCGTCCTGCTCCTGCGGCGTCGGCTGTTTGTCCTGGGGCAGTTTTTTCATAAAGTCGGCGACAATCGCCAGGGATTCCACAGCGCCCGCGCCTTGAATCTTCTCTCCGAGGTTTTTGAACATCTCTTTACGTTCGGGATCCAGCGCGTTGAACGCTGGCTTTTTTAATATCTCTTCAATATTCTGCATTAATGCCTCCTGCTATATCAGTTTTATATGCGATAATATACCATTAATCTCCATCATCTTTATCAAGGCGTCCACCCTTAGCCTGTTTTCCCGTGACAGATGCGGCCGCAGATGCGACAGCATCCGGGTACGCCAGCCGTCTCCGTCCATCCCCCTTATATTACAAGCCGCGGCCACTTCCCTGCACACGTCCATCAGCCGTTGAATCTCGATCAATTTTATGATAATCCTCATATTCTTCCGGTGCTTGGGCTCCAGCATCGGGATCGCGGATTTAATCATCATAAGCTCCGGGGTTCGCAGCCGGACTTCCAGTTTCTTGTTAAGG
This sequence comes from Clostridiales bacterium, assembly GCA_031271375.1. Lineage (GTDB taxonomy): Bacteria > Bacillota > Clostridia > Lachnospirales > WRAX01 > JAISVU01. The sequence goes on from JAISVU010000156.1 coordinate 3,700, forward strand.
GCGTCTTGCACTCCCGAAGACTGATTGGGGGGAGGATCGGGCTTTCGTTGGTAATCCTGAACGGCGTTAAGGCGCCTGAACGCCGCGATAAGCTCCATAAACTTGAGCATCCGGTCATAGTCGGGATTATCCGACCCCCCGAATATTTCAAACATCTTCATAAAGTTCATGCCGGGCTCAGACATAAAAATCACCCCTCATATAAAGATATGAGGGGATTAAGCGCATAATGCGGATTTGGTGAGTGGATCAGATTAGGTGGTTTTGAGGATACGCACCATTAAACGGCGGATTTTTCTTTGACATTAGAATCGGAGTTAACGATCACTTCAATTACATCGTTCAAATATACGGTGTCCATTTCGCCGTGGCTAATAATAATATAATAACCGAGACGATCCTCGTCAGTGTCGTATTCATCCACACCGACAGGCATACCTGTAATAACTCCCTTTTCCTTTGTGGTAATTCTTACAATACTCTTCATGTACATTGCTCTATCTAGGATATCCGCATAATCTGACATTTTGTTCACTCCTTTTTATAATCGCTTACCGGAACTACATGTACGCCATCCGATGAGTATATTATCATAATGCGTTCCCTTTCCCATATACTTATCTATCAGCATTTGGGCATCACTTATCAATATAGACGGCTCGCTCCCCGGGCTGTCGTTCTGCATTTTTTTGCGGTGCTGTAAAAACTCTATCGTACCCTCCATATGCTTTCGCTGTCTTCCTCGAATTATGCGTGATGAATAATGGCGCATTATCAATCTCCCCACTGTATGTGCTTATTATACTCGAAAACGGATCTTTGTCAACTCTTCACTGATGACCGTATCTTTATTGACCGTGTCTTAATTGCCTATATACCGCTTAACTACATAAGCGCTCACTAAACATGTGACAAATTCCTCCAAGCATGTTATAACCCGAGTTTGCCACTTAGTAGCAAGAAAAAGGTAAAAGTGAAAGGGAAGAATTCTGAAAGCAAGCGGCTTATGCTTGCTTTTTTCAAAAGGATATGATAGAAT
>JAISVU010000167.1 GCA_031271375.1 Clostridiales bacterium
AAGGAGCTTAAGGGATTCGTCAAGGTATCTCTCGCTCCTAAGGAGACAAAAACCGTTTTGATTAAACTTTGTTCCCGGGATTTTACATGGTACAACGAAGAATCGGGGAACTGGCAGCTTGACGGAGGCGAATACCGTATTCTCGCCGGGGCTTCAAGCGCGGATATCCGCCTTGAGGCAAGCGTCCGCGTCGAGCCTAAGAATCCCCCTAAGACTGTATTCACCCAGTGGAGCAGTATCGGCGAGATTGTGGCTACCCCGGCAGGAGCTGAGGTTCTGGGCCAAATGTTTGCCTCGTCCGCGAAAGAATCCAGTCAAAGTATCGACGCGTTAGGCGTCAGCACATTCGACCTTATCAAGGGGATGCCGCTGAAAAAGATACTCGCAATGGGAAATACCCCTGACTTGGACGCTGCAGTCGAAAACATTCTGAAAGCGGTCAACGGGTCAGTTTAATCCTGCACGTCAAGGGCGTTCTGGCGGTATTGCTTAGGGGTTTGCCCGGTCTCCTGCTTAAACATTGTCGTAAAAAAGCTCTGGCTAGAGTAATTGAGCTGCTCGCTGATCTCCAAAAGGGTCATGTCGGTATATTTTAATAGATTTTTTGCTTCGGCTGCCTTGACCTTTTGAGAATAGGCGGAGATGGATTCGCCTGTCTCTTCCTTGAACCGGGCCGACAGGTAGTTGACGCTGAGATGGACATGGGCTGCAAGCTCCGCCACCCGGATGTTGTTATACACGTTTTCTTGAATGTATTGGCAGCACTCCGTAACCGTCTTTGAGTATTTTTTCTTTAGGTTAAGCTCCTCGACACGGCGGGTAAAATCCATTATCATATCGTTCTGGAAAGCCAGCACCTTCTTGCCGTCGCTCATCTGTTCCATCTGCCGGATGAACAGATCGCTCAAGGACATCGCGATTTCCGGGCTTAACCCGCCTTCTATCGCGGCCCGTGTCGTAATCGTCGCTGAGACGATGAAAATGTTTTTCGCCTGCCGCAGCGGGTCGCCCTGGCTAAGGTTTCCCGCGTTTCCGGGCATTCCTGCGTTAAGATGCCGCACTAGCTTGGCCGGGTTTCCTTCGCGGATACAGGACAGCATATACTTTTCAAAAGAGTATGTGGCGTGAACCATAGTTTCGTCAAACAGGCTGTCTTTCTGGCTCCGGGTTATTTCGGAGATGCCCTCATACTCCGAGGGCAAAGACGCGAGGCCGAATTCCGCCGGGTCGAAGATGCTTTTGGTGAAAACATAATAAAACTGCCGCACCAGGCGGACAAGCTCGTTATAGGATATTATCGGAAGCTCGTTCCGGTGACGTTCCTTAACGGCGTGGGCGGTTTCGCTGGCGCGGCTCGCGATATCCCTAAGAACCTGCTCAGAGATGTCGTAGAAGAAAGCAGGCCCGATGACAAGAAAGCATTCCTGACAGCCGGGAAGATTTATCGGAAAGCCAACCCAAAGGTCTGTGGTGATATTCGCCACTATTTTGGGATGAACACCGTGAACCGCTTGGCGAAGCTTATGATACATACCGCTCTCAAGATAGACTTGAAGATACTCATCCTTCAAATCCTGCGCGGAATAGATTAAAGCGCCCTGTCTGTCGTGCAGGCAGATGTTTACGCGGTATATGGAAGTTGTTATTTCGCACAGCCTTTTTTGGTCTTCGGAAAGGAACACGGATTCGCCTCCTTTCCTACACTTTAGCATATAACCGGTTATTTTGTAAACAAACACTTAATGGAGGCGGCAAAATGAAATACGAGGTAATAACCCTTGATAAAGACTTTAATGTGACTCTCAGCTGCTACAGGCATGAAAAAAGCGCCGAGATGCCTAATGTGAATCTGCGCCCCGCCGTATTGGTATTCCCCGGCGGAGCTTACCGCGTTTGCAGCGACAGGGAGGCCGAGCCCGTAGCGCTTGCGTATTTGGCCGAGGGCTATCACGCTTTTGTGCTTAGGTATACGGTCGGCGAAGCCGTGGAGCATCCCAAGCCTCTGCGCGACGCCGAGGCCGCGATAAAAACGCTCACTGATAACGCCGACAGCTGGGGAATCGACGCAAGCCGCATTGCCGTAGTTGGTTTTTCAGCGGGCGGGCATTTGGCAGTGAGTTTAGGGACGCTCGGCGCCATCCGCCCGGCGGCTTTGATATTGGGGTATCCCGGTATATTGTCTAATAAAGCCCGCAGTATATTCGGCGATATGCCGGAACTTGACACGGTGGTTGACGGAAAAACCCCGCCCAGCTTTATCTTTACAACGTCCGAGGATGAGATTGTGCCGGTCGAGCATTCGCTGCGCTACGCCGCCGCGCTGGACAGAGCGGGCGTTCCCTTCGAGATGCACATTTATCAAAAAGGCGTTCACGGCCTTTCGCTTGCCAAGCCCCTTACCAGCAGCGGCCTGCGCCGCATGGTAGAGCCCCGCGTTTCGGCTTGGTTCGCGGAGAGCGCGGCCTGGCTTAAGGAGCTGTGGGGCGACTTTGAACATAACGCCGTTTCCAATACTCCCGGAGTGTTAAACGAGTTTGAGGCTTACGGTGTTGATGTCGCGCTGGAATATCTATGGGCAAACCCCAAATGCAGAGAAATTATTATTAAACATATCCCGGAGTTTAGTGACGAAAAGGCCGCCCGAAGCGCGATGAGCGTATCCCTGCGGTTTATCGCCGGTTACAAGCCGGGCTTTATATCCGGCGCGGTGTTGGAAACGCTTGATACTGAGCTGCGTTCTATTCCCGTAAAATAGAGAGGAGAATTATTTTTGCTGCAGATAAGAAACCTTACCACGGAATACCGTATAAACCCGCTGGGTCTTGATGAGAGAACCCCCCGGTTTTCATGGATACTGGAAAGCGATGAGAAGGATACTGTTCAGAGTTCCTACACCGTTAAGGTAATAGGGCCGGAGGGAAGCGTATGGGACACCGGCAGCGTAGACAGCGCGGAGTCCATTTTGGTCGAGTATTCCGGGTGGCCCTTTGAGCCTTGCACACGCTATACTGTTGGAGTCGAGGTAACAGACAACCACGGTAACAGGGCTTCGGCGGAGGGCTGGTTTGAAACGGGGCTGATGGCTGCCGCGAATTTTACGGCAAATTGGATAACCCACGGTTATGAGGATTTGACGGAGTCTTGCTCCGTTTTCCGAAAGGTCTTTAAAACAGACGGCGGAATAATGAGGGCCAGAGTATATGTCAGCGCCCTCGGCGTGTACGAGCTGCGGATAAACGGCAAGAGGGTCGGCGGGGACTATCTTTCCCCCGGATGGACAAGCTACACATACCAGGTACAGTATCAAACCTATGACATCACCGAGCTTTTAAGCGCCGACAATACGGTTGAGCTGACGGTAGGCAACGGCTGGTACGCGGGGATTCTGGGCTTCAATCCCAAGCCGGGGCATTACGGCAAGCGCACTGCCGCCATAGCCCAGATCGAGATAATCTCCGCAGACGGGGAGAAAACAACTGTCATAACCGATGAAAGCTGGCAGTACGGAACCGGCCCCCGCCGCTCCAGCGAGTTGTATATGGGTGAAGTCATCGACGCCCGTATCGAAACGTCTATGGACGGCAGCGCCGTTGCTTTTGACCATCCGAAAAATATACTTATATCCCAGCAGAATGAACCGGTGCGCGTTACCCAAAGATTAAAGCCTGTAAAGCGTTTTATTACGCCGAAAGGCGAAGTGGTGTTCGACTTCGGGCAGAACCTGGTCGGGGTTATAGAGGCGCGGCTTAACTGCCCTGCCGGGACGAAGGTAGTATTGCGACACGCCGAGGTTTTGGACAAGAACGGCAACTTCTATACCGAGAATCTGCGGACAGCCGTTTCAACCGATACCTTTATATGCGGCGAAGGCGAGTATGTGTTTATGCCCGCGTTTACCTTTCACGGGTTCCGGTACATACATGTCGAGGGGTTGGGAGAGACGCCGGACCCGGACTGGTTCACGGCCTGCGTTATGCACAGCGATATGCCGGAGATCGGAAGCTTTGACTGCGGCTATAAAAAAGTGAACCGGCTTTGGCAGAACATCCAGTGGGGTATGCGCGGCAATTTCCTTGATATCCCGACCGACTGCCCTCAGCGCAACGAACGGCTTGGCTGGACAGGCGACGCTCAGGTATTCGCTTCGACGGCGGCTTACAATATGAATACTGCCTTGTTTTTCAGGAAATGGCTACGGGACTTGGCCAGCGAACAGACAAAGGAACACGGCGTTCCCCATGTGGTTCCCAATATACTAGGCGACATGGACGGCGCGGCGGCATGGAGCGACGCGGCGGTTATCATTCCCTGGGAGGTTTATCAGGCCTACGGGGACAGGCGTATCCTTGAAGTACAGTACGAAAGCATGAAGGCCTGGGTTAATTTCATAACGGCCAAAGCCGGCGAGAGCCGCCTGTGGCAGAGCGGGCATCAGTACGGAGACTGGCTTGCCCTCGACAAAGAAGAAATGATAGACAGGGTCGGGGCCACGGATATTTATATGGTAGCGACGGCTTACTACGCTTATTCGACGGACATTTTGGTTAAGTCCGCGTATTTGCTGGGCCATACCGCCGACGCTGAGAAGTATAAGGCACTGTATGATGAGATTTTAGCAGCTTTCAGAAAAGAGTATATAACCGAAACAGGCCGGTTGGTCAGCGAAACCCAGACCGGTTGCATTCTTGCCCTGCATTTTGGCCTTGCGCAGGAAAGCCTACGCCCGCGTATTCTTCAAAGCCTCAAAACCAACCTTTCAAGGCACAACAATCATCTCGTAACCGGATTCGTCGGAACGCCGTATCTGTGCCACGCATTAAGCGACAACGGCCTGCACGGGCTGGCGGGCGAGGTGTTTATGAAAGAGGATTACCCGAGCTGGCTGAACTGTGTGAACCTGGGGGCGACCACCATTTGGGAGCGGTGGGATTCAATGAAAGCCGACGGCAGCTTTGACGAATCGGGTATGAACAGCTTCAACCATTACGCTTACGGCGCTATCGGAAATTGGATGGTGCAAAAGCTCGGCGGTTTAAACATTGTAGAACCGGGTTACAAGAAAAGCCGTATCGCCCCAATGCCGATAAAGGGAATAACAAGGGCGGCGGCGGAGCTGGACACTCCTTACGGCAAGCTGTCCTGCGCCTGGGATTGCCGGGACGGGCAGCTCTATGTGGATATCGCCGTACCCGCCAACACCACAGCCGAGGTGACGCTGCCGGACAAAAACGAGACTTTCACGCTGGGAAGCGGCTCGTACCATTACGAATATCCCACAGAACTGCTTCTGGAGAAAGAGCGGTACTCAATGGACAGCACTATGGGGGAAATCCTTCAAAACCCGCTGTCATTGCCGATGCTCGAAAAGCATATACCCGGCTTCGCGAGCAACCCCATGATAGGCATGGCCCACGGCATGACGCTCACCAGTATGGCGCCTATGATGCCTAATGATAGGATTGAAATATTCAACGAGCTTATTGAACAATTGAATCAAGCGGAGAGAATAGACGGCATATAGACCCGAAACAAGCGGAGAGAGGATTGTTGACGTTATAGTTCCCTCTCCGCTTTCAAATACACCCGAACCATACCGCCGCACTTAAAAGCTGTCAAATATCGGTTTTGGAATAAAAAATCAAGTGTTCCACGATTTCCGACCGAAGCTCCTTGCCAAACTCGTTAAGAGTGTATGTTTTCCTTGGCCACCGCTTCAAGGCGTTTTTTGCGTGGTTTGGCATTATGCATACAAACAGTTGTAATGACTGGCAAAACCATCTTACTATAAGTAGAGCGTACATGTTTTCATATAGATAAAAGCTGTAAATCTAGCCTACAAATTCGCCAATCCTGTCTTAACGCCCCTCTTTTTTGCGATGTAATTCGCAGTAAGGACAATGCCGTGGCGTTCCTTGGTAGAGCTGCAGACAGCCATGCCGACAGTAATTTTAGCGGCTTTTTCGCAGGGTGGTAAAGCGCAGGGGGAAAGATCAGCTTGGATAATGTTGTTGTCTTTCAGGTACAGCAGAAAAAATCGTACAACATACACGATATGATCAACTCGGTTATGACGTTCATGCAATGGATCGACCGCAATCCGATTTTTTACGAAAAAGATAACGGCAATATTCTTATTTAGGTCAACTCGGTTTATATTTTATTTGCAGAGCCTTATGCAAGTCCTGGAGGTACCATGTTTTCACCGATTTCAATAGAAGAATTTATGAAGAGCTATAAAAGAATAACCCAAGCGAGAACGCCGACGAGCTTCGCGATTCGCTTATCAAAGCCGCCGCCGCAAAAAAGAACGGCGCGGCTTGCCACATCTGCGGCCAGCCGATATGGGCTATAGGT
>JAISVU010000074.1 GCA_031271375.1 Clostridiales bacterium
TGAAATAGATTATAATTCCCAAACGGATACTCAACCTGCATGAACCGCGTCCCCATCCCATAATGGCAAGGGCCGATCGGCGCTCTTATCTCCCAGTGCTTCAGCAAGAATTCAACCGCACGATCCAGCGCCGGCTCCTTATTCAGGTATGCGCTGTAGCGAAAGGCGTTCAGCGCGGTCAGCGTCGGCATCGGGTTCGAGTATTCCGTTTCCGGCCCGCGCCCGAAGAAAAACTTATTGCAGCGCCATCCACCGTCGGTATATTGCGTCTCAAGAAGATGGCGAAACGTCCGTTGAACCCTCTCATCGCCCGCGTAACCCATAGCACACAGCAGATAAACCGCGCTCGCGGTATGACAAGGAAGGATTGATCCGGTGGGATAAAGTTTAAACCGCCCGTCGTCCTTCCATGCGCCAAAGAATAAATCCGCAACGCCTTGCAAGACGGGATCCGACGGCTCCATACCCAGCTCCAGCAGCATCAGCGCGCTGTTGTAGGCCGAAAACGGGGAGCCCTTGAGCAAACGCCTGTCCGGCGTCGTCCAGTAATCGGCTCTGTTGTCGTATCTGTGAGACAGTATCTCATCAACATCACGACGATATTCTTCATTAATCGGCATGATAAAACCCCTTTAAGGAACAATGGCTAAATAGCGTTAAATTTTTACTTGACATATTATTCCAAACAACTTATAATTAGTATTTCACGATGTGTTCAATTTGAATCCATCCGGCTAAAACAAAGGAGAGAGGAAAATGAATCCAAAGACATTCTGTAACCCTAAGCGTGCTTTAGCAGCCGTGATGTCTGTTGCGCTTATCTTAACAACTCCTGTATACAAGGTGAACGCCGCGCAGACTCCGCCCATTTTTATTGAGATGTCGGACATCGAAGTAACTTATGATGTTAAACCGGTATGCCGCGAAGGTTTAAAATTCTCAGGACCCCAGAGTGACTTATCCGCCCAGAATTACTTTTTTGATAACGCTGACAGCTTCCTAAAAGCCATCCAAGCGCATTTAACGGGTCAGGGATTAAACGTAGAATCTCTTGTTGTCGGAAACCAGATTCCTATTGTCAATAGCGACGCATTCCTCATACCCGTAATGAACAAAAGCGGAGATATAATAATTATGGCCGTCTTGTTCGGCAAAGATAACGATGGCCATTTTGAGATAAACATTGGGGAATATTATGCCAATGCGCTAAACCAACTGGATAAAAGTTTCGTCTATACCATAATCCAGGTTACGACAGGCGGCGTTGTGGCAGTTAGCAGTAACGGAACGATTACTGTTCTCGCGCCGCCAGCCGGAATCAGTGAACAGGATTTCTTAACCGGATTTAAGATCAACGATTATCCTCTTGATTTTGAAAATTACGTTGACATTAATCAAGATGCAAGAAGCTATAGCATCCCCCCGTTGAATGTAATATCTTATAGGCGATAGCTTAACGCTACCTCAGCGTCGCGATCGTCACGCCCAAATCCCCTTCGCCGAAGTTCCCGTTTCGGAAGGATTTTATATGGGGATGCGTCTTGAGAAAGGCCTGCACGGCGAAGCGCAGCGCGCCGGTTCCCTTTCCGTGGACGATCGTTATAGTCTCAAGCCCCGCGAAATAGGCGTCGGAGAGATAGGAATCCACCTTCTCCAGTGCGATATCCGCCGTGTCGCCGCGCAAATCCAGCGTCGGGGAGATATTCTTCTTGCGTTCCGCCACACCCTTCGTGGAGTAATTCCGGGCGGATTTATTCGCCTGCGGCCCGGATACCGGGGTCTCATCCAAAGACAGCGCGTTAAGGCCCACCTTAACCTTCATCCGCCCAGCTTGAACCAGCACGCTCCCCGCAGAATCAACCTCCTGCAGCACAATCCCGGGCTGGGAAAGTGAGTGAATATACACCCTGTCCCCAACGACCAGCGGCCTGTCGGGCTTCTTATACGCGGGCGGAGGCGTGTTCTCCTCCGCAGCATCAAACTCGTGGAGCGCCTGGCGCAGCTCCCCGCGTTTTTCTTCCATATCCTTGATGTTTCCCGAAGCGGCCTTGATGTCCCGCATCTCTTTTACTATCTTATCTGCTTCGCGTTTGGCGGCGTCCACGGCCTTTTTCGCGTCTTCCCTCGCCTCGCGGAGTATCTTCTCCCGCTGCTCCGCCAGCTTTGCCTTCTGGCTCTCATAATCGGATTTCAGCTTCTCGGCTTCTATGCGGAAGCGCTCGGCCCGTTCCTGCTCCAGCTCCACAGATTTCCTGCTGATCTCCAGGTTCGTTATCACATCCTCAAAGCGCTCGTCCTCGCTGGATAGGAACGCCCTCGCGGACTCGATAATATCTTCGGTAAGCCCGAGCCGGCGCGAGATAGCGAAAGCGTTGCTCTTCCCAGGTATACCGATCAGAAGCCTGTATGTAGGCCGCAGGCTCTCCACATCAAACTCGCAGGCCGCGTTTTCCACGCCCTCGGTCTGCAAGCCGAACACCTTCAGCTCGCTGTAATGCGTAGTTATCGCGGAGCGTATCTTCCTGTCGTGCAGGAACTTAATTATAGCCACAGCTAGGGCCGCGCCCTCGGTAGGATCCGTCCCCGCCCCTAGCTCGTCCAGCAGCACAAGCGAAAACGGCGTCACGGCAGCCAGTATCTTCACAATATTGCTCATATGGCCAGAAAAGGTGCTAAGGCTCTGCTCTATGCTCTGCTCGTCGCCGATATCGGCGAAAACGTCGTCAAAGAGCGCTAGCTCCGGCGTTTCCGCCGCCGGGACATGGAGCCCGGCGTGACCCATTAATGTAAGGAGCCCCAGGGTTTTAAGCGCTACGGTCTTGCCGCCGGTATTCGGCCCGGTGATGAGAAGCGTAGTGAACTCGCCGCCCAGCCTGATGTCCGTCGGGACGACGCTTTCCTTATCCAGCATCGGATGCCTCGCCCGCTTTAGGTTGATGTATCCCCTGTCGTTAAAAGCAGGTTCGTAAGCGTTCATAGCCAGCGACAGCTCCGCCTTGGCGAAGACGAAGTCCAGGAAGGTCAGCGCCTCTAAACTTACGCCCAGCTGCGCCGCGTCCTGGGCCACAAGCCCCGTAAGCCTGCGCAGTATGCGCTCTATCTCGGCCCGTTCCTCGGCCTCAAGCTCCTTGATCTTATTGTTCAGCGTCACCACGCCCAGCGGCTCAATAAACAGCGTTGAGCCTGAGCCGGACTGGTCGTGAACCATGCCCTGGAAGCTGCCCTTGTGCTCGGCTTTAACAGGCACGCAGTACCGCCCGTTCCTTATTGTAATCACGGGGTCCTGGAGCATGGTTTTATATGTCTGGGAATGGATTACGCTGTTCAGCGCGTCCTTGATCCTCGCGTTCTGAACCTTGATGCCGCGCCGGATATCGGAGAGCTTGGGGCTCGCGTCGTCGGCCAGCTCCGTATCGCTCAGTATACAGCGGTTCAGCTCCTTCTCAAGGCTTGGCAGCGGCGTTATCCTGGCAAACGCGGACGCAAGCCGCTCCCCTCTTGCAGGCGCGGAGCCGCCGAAGGCCTCCTTAGCGTAGCTTGTAACCTTACGGCACACATAAAGGAACTCGCCTACGTGCATCAGTTCCTCTATCATCAATATCCCGGCCATCTCGGCCCTGCGTACCGCGCCGGCTATCTCGCGCATCCCCCCCAGCGGCAGCGCGCCGTTCTTGAGCGCCACGCCCACCGCCTCGCTGGTCTCCTTCAAGGCGATCTCGATATCGTAGAGCTCGCTCATCGGGGCCAGCTCCCGCGCCATCGCCTTCCCCGGCACGGAAACCGCCTTCGCCTCCAGCATATCGATTATCTTGTTAAACTCCAGCGTCCTTAACGCTTTTTGATTCATCTAAACTTACCCGTCCTTCTTCATTCGTTCAACCAGCTCGTTTATTATCCGGTCCGCCTCGTCGTAATCCACCTGGCAGGTACCGACCTGCCTATGCCCGCCGCCGCCGTACTTGAGCAGAAGGCTGCCTACGTTGGTATTAGACGTTCTGTTCACGATGCTATGCCCCACGGCGATAGCGCAGTTCCTTTCCTTGCCGTCCACAACCCACACGGAGATATTCTGTTCCGGGAACAGCGAATAAACAAGAAACCTGTTCCCCGCCGCGATACTCCCGACGCCCCTCAAGTCCGTAGCGATCACGTTGCCGTCAACCTTGCTGCGCCGCTCAAGCATATCCTTAAATACCTCGTTCTGCTCCCAATACAGCTTTACGCGCTCCTGCACATCCGGCAGCGCGATGATCTCCTCAATCGTCATCGTCCTGCACGCGTCAATGAGTTTTTCCATCAGCTCATAATTGGATATCGCAAAATCCTTAAACCTGCCGAGCCCCGTCCTCGGGTCCATAACAAGCCCCAGCAGAACCCAGCCTTCCGGCTCCATGATATCCTTAATCCCCAAATCACCCGAGTCAACCTTGTCCACTTCGCCTACCATCTTTTTGAACTTAGCCAGCTTCCCGTCCCCGCCGTAATACTCGTAGATGACCCTGGCGCAGCTAGGCGCGAAATGGCTTGCCCCGGTAAACGAAACGCTTCCCAGCCTTTCATTCTCGCTCGTATGATGGTCAAACCACATCTTGCAGCCCTTGACATACGGCACATTCGCCAGCACGTCGTTCTCCGTGACCTCCACCAGACCCTCCTGCATGTCCTTAGGGTGCACGAACTTCCAGCTGTCTATCACTCCAACTTCCTTCAGCAGCGCCCCGCACGCCAGCCCGTCAAAATCCGACCTTGTCAGCAAACGCATTGACCTTCCCCCTTTTATTATTGATGATCCGTTCTGTTAGGCAGACTTAGCTCGAATGGTATCTTTTCGCCGTCCGCAACACTCCTAATATAAAAATTTACTCCAGCTTCAAAGTCAATTCTTAACATTGAAAAAACCTCGTCCATTATCTTTTTATCCGCCTCATCCATCCTTATCACATACTCAACCATGTTAACTCCCCTTTCTGTCTAACTCATCGCCCTAAAATCCTCTCTTCCCTCTCCTTATCCAAATCTATGTCATAACCTTTGAGTATTCCGTACATCGACATAAATTTGTCAAATGCTTCTTTGCGAGCATTGGGATCCGCCTGTTCAATCTCCTTCTTAATGCGATACGGCACCTCTCTTTCACCCACAACCTTTTTAATATATACGTTCAACCCTGTCTCAAAGCTCATCCCCAGCCCCTCAAATACCTCTTCAGCCTTTTTCATGTCTTCCTCGTTAATTTTTATAATATATTCCGTCATTGCGGCGCCTCCTCCTCTCATAATTATACAACAAAAATAACATATTGTGAACCAGTGTTTATCAATTCGCGATACACAGTTTATAATGGATACCGTTCCCGGGCCTTCATTACGGGCGATTAATAATCGCACCTACGATTCGCCGTGTTAGATTGCGCCCGCCGCCAACATCGGCGCGTCAATGATGCCGCGCCCTACGAACATATTTCCGGCCCGTCATTACGATTCGTCCGTGTTATTTGCCCCGGCCTTCGTAGGGGTGGCGTCATGCCGCCCGTTCTTTCCCGCCCAAACCGCGCCGCGCACACCGCCCGTTCTTTCCCGCCCAAACCGCGCCGCGCACGCCGCACAACAAAAGCCCCTTTCGGGGCTTTTGTTGTTTTTGCAAGCTAACCTTGCTTACTCG
>JAISVU010000272.1 GCA_031271375.1 Clostridiales bacterium
ACGGTGCCGTGGAAGTCGTTAAAGCTGAAGATATCCAGAATCTCTTCCACGCCCTCGACGTCCTCAAGGGTAAGCGAGCGGCGGGCGTAGTTGAAACCGGTGCTGTCGCCGACCTGCTCGGGAAGCATACTGATTACTCCGGCGTTGGCGAGGTTAATAGCCTTAGCCCTGGCTTCCATATCTATCTCGGGGGTGATGTATTCCCAGTTGGGGGTGAACTCGTTGTCTATTGTGCCGCCCTTGACACGGTTGATCCAGTCCACCATGACGCCCAGCATACCCTCGCCGTTGTTCACGGGGTCTTCGCCGTCAACGGTCAGCACCGCGTCGATGTTCTCAGCTATGACGACCGCCGGGTCATATCCCTCGGGATATACCGCCGGGCGGGTGCCTTCGGCGGCGTTGATACGCAGCTGGCTATCGGTACGGTAGTTATTCACCGCAACCCAGTATGTGCCTTCCAGGTCGAAGTCTGTGCCGTCGGGGTTCTTCATCTCGACGATACGCTCCCCGTAGGGCCTGGTAAGGTCAACCTTATAATCAAGACCCAGGAACTGATCCATATTATAGCCGGGCATGTTGCCGTTGCCATAGGGAACCGTCAGGTCGCCCTCTTCCATTGCCGGGCCGAGGTTAAAGCCGTCGTAGCCGTCGCCTGTATAATCGCCGATAAAGAGGTAAGCCCACTCCATCCAGCGCTTGAACTGCTCGCCGGTCATTTCCGTGATGTTGAGGGTATTATTATCGTATTTATAAATTGTTGAGACAGCGCCGCGCGTGAGGTTTCCGGGCTGCGCGTTGGCGTTGGTGTCCAGCGGGGCCGTACCGCTGAGGGTGACTTCCTTACCCTGTTCGGCAAGCTCGGGCGTGCGCTTTACATACTCGTTGGCGGTGTAAAGCATGGCTTCGTTAATCCTGTGAACCAGCGCGGTGTCCTGGAAATAGGCCTGATATGTGCCGCGGATTTCCGGAACGGGCACAAGCGGGCCGCCTTCAAGAGCGCCGACTACCGTGTTAGTGTAGGCTTTGGCAAATGTGTCGGCTCCCTTAAGGGCTTCCATGTATGCCGGGTCAACGGGGGCGCTGTTGCTCACGGTGATGTTGGTGATTACAACGTCCTCTTCGACATTAGCCAGCTCCCAGCCGTCTTCGGTCTGCGTGGCTTTGATCGCTACCTGGCCCAAGCGGCCGCCGTTTGAAGAAACCTCGGCGAACCAAACGCCGTCGATCTGCTTGGCCACGTTGGCGTGGTAATGCGCGCCGATGAAGAGGCTCAGGTCTTCGCCGTTCATAGCGATAACAGACTCGGCGCTGTCGCCCGCGCCGTATTCGGCGGTGTCGCCCATGTGCTGGGTCGCGATGAACATATCGATCTTGCCGTTTTCAGCGGCGTACTCGTCGCTCTTGAGGTATTCGATGACCTTCGCCGTCTCCTCGTCCGCCTGGGATACCGTGTATCCGGCGGCGGTCATGTTGCCGGCGTCCCAGTTCACGATATTCGGATGGGTCATGCCGATAAACGCGACGCGGGGGCCGCCTTCTTCGGTAAAGTCTTTTATGTAGTAACTATCGTAGGCTTTTTCGCCGTTTTCGTCAAATACGTTGCCGGAGACAACTGCGCCGGAGAAGCCCTCATAAGCCTTCTCAAGCCTGGCGATGCCGAAGTTGAATTCATGGTTGCCCAGCACCGCGTAGTCGTAACCCAGCGTCTCAAAACCGATTACCGCAGGGTACATCCCGTATGTATTGTTCTCGTCTTCGTCCCAAGCCGGCGTGTGGAAGGCGCTGGTGCCGTTGCCTTGAATCGCGTCGCCCATGTCCAGGAGGACGGTGTCGGGGTTCTCTTCTTTAAGCCTGTTTATCTCGGTGGCCAGGCGGCCGAGGCCGGTGAAGGCCGAGTTGGTGGAGTAGCTCCAGTCACCGAAGCAGCCGTGCAGGTCGCTGGTGAATAATACTTGGAAATCAAAGGTGTCTCCGGCTTCGGCCTGCGCCTTTGCGGGGTTAAACGCAATGCAGCTTAACGCCACTGCGAGGGCAAGGGCGGCGGATAACAGCTTTTTTGATAAAGATTTGCGCATGTCTAAAAATCTCTCCTTTTGTTTGTGGGAAAATAGTTTTTTACAGTTTTTCGCAGTTTAATGGAGTTACAATACGAGTTGCTGACGACGGGTTACGAGTAAACAAACTACGGATGAATATGAGCACATCGGGCATTGGTGATCGGCCATCGCATCATCCTTCCTGTGCAGATTGAACATGTGGACTACCTAAGAATTATAGCATATTAACCATAAAAGGCAAGAAATTTATTTTGGTAACTATCTCACATGTTGGATATGTATGTTTTACGATCGACTAAATTTTTCCTTGAATAACATACACATCTGCGATATAATTGTCTGACGCTGTCGATTCAATTAATCTAAAGGCGATAAAGGGGTATATAATGCGGAAATATGACTTAACCGAAGGCAGCATCCTGCGTAAGCTCCTGTTGGTGGCCGTGCCTATTATGGGTACGCAGCTGATGCAGATGACGTATAACCTTACGGATATGTTCTGGCTGGGCCGGATGGGCGGGCAGCAGTCGATCGACGCGGTTGCGGCGTCGGGGACGGCGGGGATGTTTATGTGGCTGTCGATGGGCTTGATGATGATCGGCAGGATGGGCTCCGAAATCGGCGTTTCGCAGAACCTGGGCCGCAAGGATCCCGACACCGCCCGCAAGTTTTCGCAGAACGCCTTGTTCATAGCGGCTATCCTGGGCCTTGCTTACGGATGCGCGGCGGTTTTTTTAAGCAATCAGATGATTTCCTTCTTTGGCATCAGAGAAACAAGGGTGGCGCAGGCGGCGGCAAACTACCTGCGGATCGTCGGTTTCGGCTGCCCGCTGACGTTTTTAAGCGGCGCGATAACCGGGACGTTCAACGGCTCGGGGAACTCCCGCCTCTCGTTTATCGCCAACTTCTCGGGGCTTGCGATTAATATGATACTGGATCCGATTTTGATCTTCGCCGGGGGCATGGGCGTCTTTGGAGCGGCCGCGGCTACCGTTGCGGCTCAGGCCGCGGTGCTGGTTATTTTCCTCGTCGCGGTTAAAAAGAGCAAAGACCGGCCCTTTGGCGAATACCGCTTCTTTGTAAAACCGTCCTCCGATAAAATCATACAGATATTTAAGTGGAGCCTGCCCATCGCCTGTGAAAGCACGCTGTTCACGGTTCTCTCGATGACGACGACGAAATTCATCTCGCCCTACGGCGTGGACGCCATCGCGACACAGCGGGTAGGTACCCAGATCGAGTCGCTGTCATGGCTTATAGGCGGCGGCTTCGGCTCGGCTGTAACGGCCTTCACCGGGCAGAATTTCGGCGCGGGGAAATGGAGCCGCATTCAACGGGGCTTCCGCGTCTCGACCGTCGCAATGCTTATTTGGGGCATTATCGTTACTGTCCTGTTTTTCTTCCGGGGCTCGCAGCTGTTTTACATCTTCCTTTGGGACGAAACCCCGCTTGAAATGAGCGCCCGTTTTATGCAGATACTCGTAATCTGCCAGATAGCCACCTGTCTTGAGGGGGTGTCCGCCGGGTATTTCCGCGGCATGGGCCGGACAATGCCGCCCACCGTCACCAGCATAGCCTTTAACCTGGCAAGGGTTGGCCTTGCTTATGTACTTTCCCTCACGTCATTAGGGCTTTACGGCGTATGGCTGGGCGTCGCCGTCGGCGCGCTGGCCAGAGGCGCGGCGATCTTTATCTGGTCTTTCGTTGACGCGAGGAAGAAGCCTAAGATTGATGCGGCGGATAAGGTATAATCATATCCCGGCGCGCAAATCACTCAGCCTGCGCTTTTCAATCGTAAAACCGGAAAACTCCCGGGTTCCTCCCTCCCCGGCCGGACACTGCGCCTCGATACCCACCTTCACGGTTTCCGGCACGGGAAGCGAGCATAGACGCACCATGTCGAACCGCTCTCCGTCCAGGGAATAATGGATAATAAAGTTATTACCTGCCCGCGCCAGCTGAAGCCACACGGCGTCGGCGTCGACATTGCAGCCGTTGGCG
>JAISVU010000300.1 GCA_031271375.1 Clostridiales bacterium
CATATTGTTTACGTTCGTTACCGCCGCCGCCATCAGCTCGTCGATCACGGACTTTATCTCGGCGGCGTACTGACCGGCGCTGGCGGAAAGGTCCAGGCAGCCCTTGAAATCCCCGGCAAGGGCCAATTGCCGCTGGGGATCAAGCATAAGGGTGCGGTAATTTGACATGTCTTCCTCAATGAGGTCGACTTGCTCAAGGCGAAAGTTCTTTTGTTCCTGATTAACATGCGTGCTTTCATTAACTATCGTTCTGTAATTGTCAATAATCTGGCGGGCTTCCTCTAAACCTGCAACCGCCGTATTGTACGCGCTTTCTACAGAGGCGGCGCCGGCTTCCCTGTCTTCGTTCCCCGCGTGAATCGTTATCATCGCGGCGTTTATCCTGACGTCCCTGAAGGCCCGCTGGAACTCGCTAAGCTCAATCCTGGACTGGATGGGGCGGGCTATAAGGTAGGTGTATTCCGTGTCGTGGCCTGTCAGCTGAATAATGGCGAACACGGAAAGAAACGCCACCAGAGCGATGACGACGGCGAAGCTGGAAATCAGTTTTGTCCTGATTTTTAGGTTAGTGAACCATTTCATAGTCGTGTGCGTCTGTCGGGAAAATGCAGGGTATTATTATAACCGCATAGCCGCTCATTCCGCCGGAACGCTGTTCCTCCCTTATAATAGTATGATAGATGCGCAGCAGCTAACGCATATTAAGCATAGCACATAAAAACAATTTCATATGTGACTTTGTTACGAAATCATCACTTCTTTCCCACTTATTTCATAAAGCGCGTCATAATTATTTATCACTATCCAGCCCCGCCTGAGCGATACCCAGCCTTCCGCGACAAATTTGTTGAGTATCCTTGTCACCACTTCCCTCGAGGTTCCTATGTCGGAAGCGATTCTGGCGTGGGTCGTCTCGAGGGCGTTTGAGCTGGCCGACGAGCTTTTCTCAATCAGCGCGCTTGCCAGGCGGCTTCCGACGCTTGAAAAGAACAGCTTCTCCATAAGCTGTATTGTGCTTGTGAACCTGGCCGATATCATGCTGATTACTGTGTTTTTTACTTCCGAGTTTTTATCAAAAAGGCGTTTGAACACGTCGCGGGGTATCAGGGCTATCTCGCACTTCGTCTCCGCTTCCAGGATTACGTTGACTATCGGCTTATCGAGAACGCAGCTAACGCCGATAACGAAAATTTCGTTATCCATAATGCGTTGGAGGGTTATCTGCCTGCCCTCGGGCGAGCTCATATAAACCCTTGCAACCCCTTTGGATACAATCTGCACACCAGGGATTTTATCGTCTACTTCCTGGTTCACCAATGAATTGGGTTTGTAAACCTGCGTTCTCACGGATTTCAAAATTTCCTGTTTCTCGTCGTCTCTGAGCAGCTTCCAAAAAGGCAAGCTTGTCTGAAGTAAGCTTTCAATCTCTGAGTGTGTCAAAGGCTTTCCACATCCTCATACGTATTTTGCAGTATTATACACTATTGACCTGCTCTAAAGTAAAGTACCTATAACACCAAAACATATATAATTTATCGAATAATTATCTGATATTTAAAGGCTTTTCCATTAATTTCTAAGGCCGGAAACTTGCCGGATGATTAAAAACATTAGTGTAGGTACAATGTATGCCGTGGAGTGTGTTGAAACTGCGGCGGATTATGGATATCCTATTACGGGTGGAGGTATTGCCATAATGGGTAAGGACGCGTTTTTAACGGTAAGCGAATTCGCGGGATATTCACGTACGACAACGGATACGCTTAGGTATTATGAAAAAATCGGTTTGCTGATTCCCTCGCGGCGCGGCGAGAACAATTACCGTTATTACACAACCGAGCAGCTTGCGCTTGTCAACGTTGTGCGCACATTGCAATCGCTTGGGATGTCCCTGTCCGAGATTATGGATTTACGGGACACGCGCACGGCCGATATGACCAACAGCGTATTCAGCGCTCAAATAATAAAGATCGATAAAAAGATAGACGAGTGGGAAAGGGCCAGAAAACTCCTTACCACATACCAAAAGATGATCCGTTCCGTTGACGGAGTGGACATTGACGGGATAACCGTGGAATTTTTACCGGCGGAAGCTATTATTATGGGAGACATTAACGATTACAGCAGGGACAGGAATGATAATGACGCCCTCGCCAGCTTCTATGCTGACATACAGTTAAAGCACCCCGGCGTCGACCTGAATTATCCCGTATGGGGCATGTTTAAAAAAGAGCGGATAATAAACGGGGATTTCAATTTTCCAGACCGTTATTATTTCTATAACCCTGAGGGCCGGGACAAGAGGCCGGCCGGTTTGTTCGCCGTCGGTTATGCTAAAGGCGGATACGGCAGAAAGGGGGAAGTGTTCTCCCGCATCCTTGAATACGCCGGAAAGCATAAATACGAGGTGTGCGGCGATGCTTATGAAGAGTATCGCCTCAACGAGGTATGCGTGTCCGGGGAAAGCAATTATCTCGTGCGGGTTATGATCGAGGTGAGAAAAAAATGACTGTGCTGCCTAACCCTTTGCTCACAGCCATTTTTTCTTTTTTAATATCAAATAAATAATGAGGGTTGCTAACGCCATCAGGCCCAGCGCGAACGGATAGCCAAAAACCCACCCCAGCTCCGGCATATAGCGGAAGTTCATGCCGTATATGCCTGCGATGACGGTCAGAGGCCCGAAGAAAAGCGTTATGACGGTCAGCTTGTTCACCATATCATTTGTTTTGGCCGTCATCCTGCTTTCATAGCCGCGCAGCAGCTCGGCGGAGAGGTCAAACAGGTTGTCGGCAAAATCGTATAGCCTGGTCAAACGGTTTTCAATAGCCCGCATATATCTGCTGTGATCGTGGCCCAGCAGCTTGTTCTCATCCACCGATATCTGCGCGCCTATATAGGACGCGGCGCGCAGCAGCTTTTTGTAATTGTACAGTATCTTCCGCAGTGCGTTTATGCTGGAGGCTTGAACCGGGTCCGTTTGAAAAGCGAGGGAGTCTGACAGATATTCTATCTTGTCTTCAAGGGCTTCCAGCATCTCCGTGAAGTCGGAGGACAGATAATCGAATATCGTGTAATATAAATGAATCAGCGGCGTCTTGCGCTCCAAGCCTGTTGTCAGGGCCGACGCAAGTTTTTCGCCGAGCTTCTCAAGCCTTGCCCCGGGCCCGTCGGGGAGAACCAGGACTAAATACCTCTTGCTGAAGAATATGTTTATCTCCCGGTATATCGCGGCATTGTTTTCCGTCTCCATGTATACAAGGCTCGTAAAATCATAACCGTCGTAACTTGTGTGCCTTACGTTCTCGTCAAGGTTTTTGCATTCTCTGACAGTGCTTTCATCCCATGAAAAGATATCCATCATGCCGCTTAACTCATCGGGCCGGCACACAACGGCAATTTCTGAAAAGTTATCGGGAATAACGTTAAAATCGATTCCGGAGGCGAAATCAAATCCTTTCATTTAAGCACCCCCATTCTCAGAACGTCAGCGCTTCCTCAACAGCCTTAATAACGTCAGGCCGCTCATGCGCCTTGCTTACAATGACGACCGGTATCCGCGCGGCTTCTTTTGCCTGACGCAGAGCATCGGTTTTTTCCGCGCTGCAGTCCAGCGTCTCAGCGTCTATTAATATGGCGTCGGGCCGGTTCTGTGCAATGTATTTCATAATCAAGTCCCATGAGTTTACCGGGAAAACGTCATATTTATCCTCAAGCCAGCTCTTAACGGCGCGAAGGGTCGCGCCTGAGCCTGAGGCTGTAAGCAGTTTGCGCCTGGACGGGAACGTCATAACGGATATTTCCTCAAAGTCCATTTTATCAACCAGCTCCCGCAGGCGGGCGACGAGCCCTCCGCCGCGTTCGTACTCAAAGGATTCGAGGCGCTCCATAGCCGAGTCGACCCCGTCCATATCGAAAGCCTCGCAGGCAAGGCGCAGCTCGTTCAGGAGGGCCGGGTCAGGCGACGCCGCCTGAGGCTTATCGCCGTCGCTTTGAGCGTTTTTCAAGTATTCATTGATATCGTTAATCAAGGTTTCGACGGTCTTAACGAACATCCCGTGCCATGCCCGTATATCGCCTATATCGCCTGACTTCGCGGCGTGTTCAAGCCTCTCGGCCATCGCGCCTGCCGCCATTGCCTTAATGCCGTAGCTCGAACCCTTTACCCCGTGTACCGAAATGGCATAATCCGCGGTTTTCTCATCGGCAAGATATTCGCTGAGGTTTTTTAGGATAGACGGCGTGCTGGAAGCGTATGAACGCAGAACACCGTTGAGAACACCTCTGTCCCCGTTAAAAAGCTCCAAAGCCTTTTTCAAGTCTAATCCCCGTATTGAATCAGGCGACGGCGCGGGCTCCGCGTCCGGCGCGGCGTTTGTTTCGCCGCCCATGTCATCGCACGCGGTTTCACGGCTTTTATCCCTGAGCCACCGGCGGAGGACGGAGTCCAGCTTAACGATGTCTATAGGCTTCGAGAGAAAATCCGAAAACCCTATTTGCAGGAACATTTCCTCGTTCCCGACCACGGCGTTCGCCGTAAGGGCGATAATCGGGATGTTTTTGGCATACTCGGTGCCGATATCCTCCCGGATTATCCGCGCCGCTTCAACCCCGTCCATTTCCGGCATCATATGATCCATGAAGATAACGTCGTACCGCGGGATCCCCGCGCGCATCATCGCTATTGCCTGGCTGCCGCTTACGGCGCAGTCAATCCTCATTTTGTAGGGCTTCATCATCCCTTTTACCACGTCCAGGTTCGTCGGGATATCGTCAACGACAAGCACGTTCGCGTAAGACAAGTCTACCCGCGAGAGCTTCGCCTGGCGGTCGCGCTTTGCCAGCGTATAGCGCAGCGCCATCAGGTTATCGGCCACGTCTTTTCCGATTGGCGCGTATGAAACCGCGCTCTGGCGTATACGGACCCGGAAGGCGCTGCCCTTCCCGTATTCGCTCTCCGCCTCGATGAATCCGTCCATCATCTCAACGAGCCGTTTTGTTATGGCAAGCCCGAGCCCCGTCCCCTGAACCTTGCGGTTTGTCGCCGCGTCTATCTGGTTGTAATCGGAAAAGAGCTTCCTAAGCCCCTCGGGCTTCATGCCGATGCCTGTGTCCCTGACCTCCGAGACGATCCAGAAGGTGTCTCCGTCCCGTTCAAAGCCAATGTTCCATGCCACGGTCCCGCTGTTTGTGTACTTGAAAGCGTTTGACAGAAGGTTATTGAATATCTGTTTTACGCGGATGTCGTCGCCGTAAAGCGTCACCGGGAAGTTTTCGCCCACGGTCAGCTTGAATATAACGGGCTTTTCGGCAATGCGGACGATATTCTGCGTTACAATATCGTTTATCAGGCTGGGGGTGTCGTAATTGGCCGGATATATCTCAAACTTCCCCGACTCGATCTTTGAGATATCCAATATGTCGTTGACAATGCTTAATATCGTCATGCCGCTTGAGTGTATTTTGCCCAGTTTGTCTTCCATTTCGCCGTCAAGGTTATCGTCGTCCAGGGCCAGTTCCGAAAGGCCGACCACGGCGTTTAGCGGCGTCCGTATCTCGTGGCTCATGTGCGCTAAGAAGCTGGACTTGGCGGCATTGGCCTCTCGCGCGTCCTCAAGGGCGGCCTCGAGTTTCTTTGAGGTTTCTTTTATGTCGGCTATCATTTTATTATGCTCGCGGAGATCCCTGGTATACGATGCCACAACGTAATCATCCCCATAGGGTATGCGGACCAGCGTATTCTCAGCGGGTATGGGAGTGCCGTCGGGCATACGGTAAATCAGCTCAAACTGGTACCTTCCCGTCGCGAAGGCTTCCTTTATGCTTTCAACAATAGTATATGCGGTCTTTCGTCCGTCGGGCTGATATTCCGGCGTAAGCTCGAAATAGCGGTCGATGTATTCTTCCTTGTCTCTGAGGCCGAACATCCTCGCCGCCGCCTCATTGGACTCTATCAGCTTAAAATCCTTGCTCCACAGGCGCGCGGCAAGGGGGGTAGCGTCAAGCATGAGCCTCGCGCGCTCGTCGGCTTCATGGATGCGTTTTGATTCCTCGTCCCTGATAATCACATTGGACAGCATAAGGCTTGCGGAGCGGAGGATGCCGGTTGTCCGGGACGAGAATTTCTTTTCCTCTTTCAGGTTTTCATAAAGCGCAAAGCCCCAGAAGCGGTTATGCGCGAATACGGGAACCGCAAGAAGCGTGGCGCAGCCGAAACGCTTTATATAATCCCATTCAGGCATCTGCCTCGCCGGGCCGTTAATGCACTCTCCGGCCCGGAGAATCCGCTCCCAGCGCGGGAATACCGTAGAATACGGCATATCTGCCAATTCGCCCAGCGTGCCGGTCGTGCCTCCCGCTTCCTTGCTCCACCGGTACACCTGAGACATATGAAGGCCGTCGCCGCATTCCGAGTTTATGAACACGGACATTCTGTCAAAATCGGCTATGGACGCGACAAGATCCATGCCCCTGGTCATCTCGTCCGTCGAATCCAAGTCCCTCCTGGAGAGAAATGAAATCGCGGCCTGGTTCAGCGTGTCCAGCATCCTTCCCTGGTAAGCCAGCTCTTCATGGGCGCGTTTCATCTCGGTGACGTCGATACCCTGCTGCATGTGTACCTTGCGTCCCCCGGGCCATTCTATAATGCGGTCGATATTATACCTTACGCTCTGGGATATGCTGTTGTTTTCCTCCCATTTCACCGGGGCCCCCGGATTCGCCAAAAGCTCGCCCTTCTTACACCAGGGGCATCTGCCGTGCTGGCCTTCCTGCAGCAAGCTCCAGCATTTACGCCCTTTTACGTCTTTGTCCAGTTTAAAATCACTGATCATTTTATTATTGATAAAGAGAATGCCGTCCGTCTCAATATCGCTTATATAAACATGGCTGTCCAGCGTGTTGAGTATATTCTCAAGCATCTCCTGCTGGTGCATCCGTTCGCTTATATCCTCTAACGCCCCCGCGACGCGGATCGGCGCACCGGTTTCGTCCCGCATCGTGACGCCTATAGCGCGGAACCATTTATATTCGCCTGTTTTTGTCTTTAATCGGTACTCGGGGTTATAGAGCGTCCGGCCCGTATAATCGTAGATATGCGCCCTGAAAGCCTCAAGGGTCTTTTCCCTGTCCGCCGGGTGGAGGCGGTCGGCCCAGCTTGACAGAATATTGGGAAAATCACGCTCATCGGTAAAGCCCAGCATACGGCGGAACTCGTCAGACCAGTTGAACTTGCTGTCCGGCTTGACGGAGTCCTCGTCGGTCACTTCCATCTCCCAATGCGCAATGCCGAAAGCGTCGTTTATCAAACGGTATCTGGCAAGCTCGTATTCCATAGAGGCCATTTCGCCGGACGCGCTGTTGTCAAGCCGGTTAAATTCAGCCATGCCGCTCACTCCTCTTTCGCTATCTTGGCGAATTCATCTTCCGCTTCCCTGAATAATCCGATGAGGACGGGGTCAAAATGCTTTCCCGACCCGGAATATATGATTTCAGCCGCCTTATTGCCGGGCATCGGCTCTTTATAAGGCCTCGCCTGGGTTAGCGCGTCATAAACATCCGCTATAGCCATTATGCGCCCCAGAAGCGGGATTTCCAGTTCCTTCAGCCCGTAAGGGTAACCGCTGCCGTCCCATTTCTCATGGTGCGATATCGCTACGGTTTCGGCATAACCCAGGAATACGCGGTCTCCGCCGGTTTTCACTATGCGCCTGATCGCTTCGGCGCCTTTCTCCGCGTGGGTCTTCATAACGGCGAATTCCTCATCGGTCAGTTTACCGGGCTTATTCAGGATGGCGTCGCTTATATATATCTTTCCGAGGTCGTGGAGCTGGGTCGAAGCGACTATGTATTCCATATTCTCCCATGACATAATGTCTTCGGAATAAATATTTCTTTCCAGTATCCGGTTCAAGAGCGTCTCGACATATTTCTGCGTCCTGTAAATATGGCCGCCGGTAAGCGCATCACGGAATTCCACAATATCCGCGATTATATTCAAGACGGAGCTTTGAAGGCCCGACAACTGGCCCGCCTTATCCTTCAACATTCCGATCAGGCTGTGGTTGAGGTTATTAAGTTCTTCTTTCTGCCATTTTATCAGCAAATGGTTCGCGATGCGCCGCGACAGTATCGCGGAGGAAAAAGGCTTCGTAACATAATCCACCGCGCCGAGGGTAAGGCCCTCCAGCTCGTTCATTTCCTCCGACTTCGCCGTAAGGAAGATTACCGGTATATCCTGGTACCGATTGTCCGCTTTCAATATCTTGATAACGTCAAAGCCGTTCATGCCGGGCATAGCTATGTCCAGAAGTATTAAATCCGGCCTGACTGTCTCAAGGAACTTAAAGAGCCGCTCGGCCGAAGGCAGCGCGTAAACCTCGTAAGTTTCCTTAAGCATATTCTTTCCGATGTTGAGGTTTGCCTGGTTGTCGTCTACGAGCATTATGATCTGCCTTTTTTTGCTATACACGGGTTTCGCCTCTTTTGTAGTATTCTATTTGTAACATACCTTAATACGCAATGCCAGTTTACAAGCGATTCCTGATTTGATAATATTTAACAAATACTATTTACGGAGGTTATTGTTAATGAAAGGAAAGCAAAGGTTTTTTGTTTGCGAGAGCTGCGGCAATCTAGTCGGAATGCTTGTGAACAACGCCCCTCTGGTCTGCTGCGGCAATGAAATGACCGAGCTTACGCCCAACACCACGGAAGCCAGCAAGGAAAAGCATATCCCTGACGTTAAACTCGAGGGGGACAGCTTGACCGTCAGCGTCGGCAGCGCTCCGCATCCGATGGAGGAAAACCATCATATTTCCTTCGTTTATGTGGAAACAGAGAACGGAGGGCAGCGTAAAGCCCTTAAACCCGGCCAGGAGCCTAAGCTCATGTTCCGCTTCGCAGACGACAGCCCCGTAGCGGTCTACGCGTACTGCAATGTCCACGGGCTTTGGGGAGCGCAGCTCTAAATGCTGTTCACGTCCGGGCGGCTTTGCTGCCCGGACGCCCGGAAACCGTCATTTTACCGGCTAAAGAAGTCGTCGATGGCTTTGACAATTTGGCCGGGCCCCATTGATTTCAGCAGATAACCTTCGGGCTTAAAAGCCTGCACTTTCATAAACTGCCGTTTGTCCTCTTTCGCGGTCAGAAAGACAACGGGGATGTCTTTGAACTCCGGTTCGGACTTTAAGATTTCAATAAACTGCCTCCCGTCAACAACGGGCATTTCATAGTCAAGCAGAATCAAGTCGGGCCTGTTCAACGCTATGCTTTTTATCGCCATCGCCGCCGAATTGGCGAGATGCACCCTGTACTTATTCCCAAGCCACTGCTTAACGCTCCTTAGAACCGCTCCCGAATCGTCTACGACCAGGATTTTTTTTGTGATAATCTCATTGAATTCCCCGATGACCTCATGTACTGTTCTGACCAGCGCGTTTACGGAAAAAGGCCGGGGAAATTCTCTGTTTATATGTTCTTTCGATATAACGATCCTGACCGTTTTCAGCTCGTCGATGGTGCCTACCGCAAATATCGGGATATCCTCGGTTTGCGCTCTTTCCTTGATATAGTTCAGCGTCTGGGTTTCGCTCACGAGTTTTTCGTCTGCGAAGATTATTATGCCGCAGAACGGTTTAAATATTTCGCGTATGGCGTCGTTGTCCGCGAAAACCGGGTTGATGACGTAGTTTAAGTGTTCCAGCTTCTCTTTTATTGAAACCGGAAAGTAAGATTTAGCGCCGGTAACGATTGCAATGGTCTGATTGACCCCGTTTTTTTCTTTAGCATGTTTTACAGTATCATGTTCCATAACCGGTTCCTCCTTCTACTCCGTGCCGTTTATCATCTTCTTCATAGCTTCCGCTAAAACCATCGCCTCTTCCATAGCCACGTCTGCCACATAAGCCCTGAGACGCTCCATATGAGCGGCGCATTTATCGGGTATCATAATTCCGTCCAGTTCAAGGAGGGCGCTGTCGGCGCCGTCCAAATCAAAGCGGTCGATTGCCTCCGTGAGCTTATCCAAAAGCGCGGTAATCTCACCTGGCGGAACGTGTCTTTTTATATCCGGCGTTCTGCCGTAAGGCTCAAGCAGCGTTTTAAATCCCCCGTACAGCTTTAGAACCTCCGGCGTCTCCCGCTCCAGGGCGGTCAGGTCTCCGCTGTTTCCCAGATGCTCAAGACTGGCGAATTTGTCGGAGAGCGCTGTCGCCCCTATCAGCCTTGCCGTATTCCGCAATCCATGAACCTCAACGGTAAGGCCGCGTATATCCCCTGCGGCGAGGCAGCGCCTGATCTTTTCCGATTTTAAATCAATCAGTTTATAAAAATCGCCCAGCAGCCTGATAAACAGCTCCTTAGAGCCGGAGCTGGCGATACCGGCGCCGCTGTCGATACCGTCAAGGACAGGCACGTCCTCTTCTGCTTCACTGAACCCGGCTGCTTCGTCAGGCAGAAGCGCCTCGGGAAACCATTTCTTGAGTATCTCGCGGATTTTTTGGGTTCTTAAAGGCTTTTCGATAAAACCGTTCATTCCGGCTTTAACGAAAGTTTCGGTCAGATCTTCCGGAAGGTCTTCCTGTTCCGCGGCCGACAGGGCGATGACGGGTAGGTTTTGATAATACGGGCCTTCAATGCTTCTCAGCCTTTTGACGGTTTCAATGCCGTCCATTGACGGCATTATATAATCCATCAGAACCATGTCATACCTTTGGAACTGGATCATCTCTAAAGCGGCCTTCCCGCTTTCAGCGGTGTCAATATGTATAGCGAAGGGCTTGAATAAGCCCTTCGCAAGTGTCAGGTTTACCGGATTATCGTCCACGATGAGAACCCACGGTTTATCCATGGCGTTAATCAGCCGTTTCGGGATTGCTGAGAAGTACAGCCATTTCGGCGGTTGCCTGGGCCGGGAAACTTGTCTTGACAGCCCCGTACCAAACCATCAGAGCCGAGCCTTCGCGGATATGCCCGGCTGTCACTATGTTCTTCGTCAGATAGGGCAGCAGCGCGGTACCGGCGTTTATCGCGATGTCAACACGGCCGCTGTCCGTCAATGTAAGGGCTTTAACGCCGTCTTCAGTCTCCGTTACGGATTCGACCACACCGTAATGAGGCAGGGTCAGCGATTCCTCGGGGAGGTTGACGGCTATGGCGACCGCGTTGCTTTTTGGCGGCATGCTTCTTGTTTCTACCGGGCCGTAAAAAACGGCGGCGCGGTCTGAAGCCCTGTCTTTAACAGTTGCCGACATCCCTGTGACCGCGTCAACGACGTAAACATCGGATGATAAGGTAAGGACGACGGTCTTTTCGCTGTTCGCGTCCTTAACCGTAATCGTGTTCTCATCTTCGCCAATAATTTCCCCGTACATCGGAAGAGGGCCTTTTGTGCCGGGCGGATTAAGAAACTCCGCGCCGTCTCTCCCGGACGGCAGAACGGTGACGCATGAACTTAAAGCCAGCGACGCGGCAAGCATCAGGATAAGGGGCTTAATGATGCGCTTCATTTTGGAACCTCCTGTTTTATGTTGACTGTCTCTTTAAGAATAACATAATACGGAGATGAAATATGTACCAACGATACCAAAATCATGTATTTTTTACCATATCTTCAGTTAAAAAGACCCCTTTCTTTTGGAGGGGTCTTTTAAACCGGTAGTTAAAATGTATAAACCTATTACTTTTTATACTGCTTGAGCAGTAAAAGACTCAGTGCGCTAGCGCACAGGAGGCTTTTACTAGCTCAAGCCCCCCTTACGACTTCCGCCTAAACAAGGCATTTATGCCTTGCGAATCCGCAGGATGAGCGCAAGCGTAGCGCCGCGCTTCGAGTTTCACGCAGTGAAACTTTTAGGCGAGAAGGAGTATATCAGCGGCCAAAGGTCAGAGTGTCAATCCTGAGATCCCCGCTTTCAAATACAACATACAAAGTCTGTTCGCCGCTGACAGCTTGGGTTAAATCCGCTTCAACCGCCGTATATCCCAACTCTTTGACCGCGTAATCAAAGGTTTCCGGGGTATAGTCCACAGGATCGGTTACCGGCACGGCAATGGCAGCTATAACAGGGCCCGAGGGGCTGCCAAGCCGCAGGGTAATATCGCCTGAAGCGGCGTCGGACGCCACCATAGCCGTCACTGTTTCAGCGGAAGTCAAGTCCGCTTTGGGTATCGCTACCCAGGCTCCGCCGCTCTTCGAGTAAACCGCCGAATAACCGCCGTTAATGGCTTCCTCTTTTAAGGAGTTTACGGTGTTCTCCTTTGAAACCTCACGGTAGATCACATCGTGGGCGGCGAAGGAGTGGTCGAACACGCTGAACGGCTCCGAAGCGTCGAGAGGCGCTAAATCCCGCGCGGTAATATCGACCTTAACGGTTCCCTTCACATTCTCGAAAGACTGGCCTACGCTGAATGTATAATCCCCGCTTTCAACTATATATCCGGCCGCGTTCACGTCCCAGATTTCCAGGTTATAGGGATCGACCGTAAGTTCGACGGTCTTAGTCTCGCCGGCTTTAAGCTCGACTTTTTCAAAAGCTGCCAGTTTGTTAGCCGCGCTTTCGCCGTAAGCCGAAAGGTTGTTCCGCGCGTAGAGCTGTACGACTTCTGAGGTATCAACGCCGCCCGTATTGCTTACTTCGACGGTAAACACCAGCGGTCCGGACGCGTCTGAGGCGCCGGGGCCGTTCAGGCTTCCGTAGCTGAAATCGCTGTAGCTCAGGCCGTAGCCGAACTCATAAGTCACATCGCCGGGATTGGCATACATATATGTCAGTTCCTGGTCATAGGCGTCTGCGTTCGACATATCCTTCGTAACCCGGGGGTCAAGGGTCTCAAGGGTGTTGGCGTTGCCTTCGGGAATGGAATATACGCTGATCGGGTCAAGCACATCGTCGCTCTTATACCATGTGGAGGTCAGGCGGCCTGTGGGGGCATAGTCCCCGTATATAACCTCGGCTAAGGCTTTCCCGTCATACTGGCCCGCGTAAGGCTGGTATATGATCGCGCTTACATTGGGGTCATTATGTATCTCCTCGGCCAGCACAGGGAAATTCGTGCGGATAACGACGACAACGTCCTTGCCCTCAGCGGCGAATGCTGCGGCGGTTTCCTTAACAAGAAGGTAATCGTTGCCGCCCATAGCCAGCGTGAAGCGGTCGGCACCCTCCCCCGCCTGATGGGTCGGGATAGCGCCGACGACTATTACTGCGGCGTCTTTTTCCTGGGCTTCCGTCACGATACCGGCTGCCGCGCTCTCAATCAGCTCCAGCGTAAAGCGCTGGTTGTCCGCCGGGCCGTCGCTGCCTACGGCTTTACCGGCAGCCATAAGATTGCCTTCGTTGATCTCCATATAACGGCAGTTTGCGTAGTACCAAGCCTCAAAACCGCCCGCGAAGCCCGATGCGTTCCAGTTCGAGACTATGGCTATGGTTCCGTCGCCGTTGTCAACCGCGCCGACCCGGGGCGGGATGTTATTGTACACGCTCTCCATAGAATCGCTCGTCCAGCCGTTTGAGCTAAGGCTGAGAGGGGTATTGTTGTTGTTGTAGACGTTCAAGTCAAGCTCCACGGGGGTGGTGGGAGGCGGGCCGAAGCTGAAGGGCGCCGCTCCTGGCGAAGTAAGCCACATTCCATTGGCGACGGAACGCAGGCTGTATGAGCTCTGGCCCCAGTCGAACACCTCAAAAAGCTCGTTGCCGGTAAGCCCGGCCGCGTCCGTGATATCCGAAACCGTGACATTGCCGCCTTCGCCCTCCGGCGCGGTCAAATAGAAACCTTCGGAAGTCTTAATCGCTATAACCGGGACGCCTTCGTTGTAAGAAACGCTCTCGCCGCCGTCGTAACCGACGCTTCTAAGGATCGCCTTTAGCGGCGAATCCCCCGATTCAGGCACATCCGCCTGGGGAGGGGTAACCGTGGATGCCGATCTGTTTCTGAAACGCGCGTCCCCCATGTATCCGGCGACGGCAAGGCTCATATCCTTGTCGAGGGGAAGCGCGCCGTCGTTTTTAAGAAGGACTATTGTTTCCCTGGCCGCCTGTAAAGCGACTTCCTGATGATCCTCGTTGTTATAGTTCGCGTTCTGCGCGGTGCCGCCCTCATAATCCCTGAACTGGGCGTTGTAGGGGTTAAACTTCGAGAACCCGTTCTCGTCCACCTCGTCAAATAAGCCGGCGCGTATCATCTGCGTAAGCAAAGGCTTTCCGTTGTCGCGGACGTCTTCCCATATGTCGCCGTAAGCGCCGCTCTGTATAAGGTCATAAAGAGCGCCGGGATCGGTTTTGTCCGTACCCATAGCGCGAACCGACTCGGTATGGGCAAGAGCCATTAAGGCCAGCGCGTGAGCCCGGTCCGGCACGTATGCGGTGTCGTATCCGTTGCCCATGCTGCCTTCCGTAAATAGGCCGTTTTCGCCGTTAAAGTCAGGCGACGAGTACATGCCATACTTTGAAACGGAGTCTCCGAGTATGTTATACGCCGCGAGCTCATTCGAGATTCCGTTAGTCCGCCCGAAGGAGGACATGACGCCGCCCATCGCCCCGGACATAAGGCCTGGCAGGGCGCTGCGAACGTTATACTCGTAGATTGAGCGCGGGCCGGCGCTGACGCTTGACGTTGTGCGGAACCACTGGGCGTTGTAAACGGAAAAGTGCTTCGTGCCGACGACTCCCCTGGTATAGAAGTCCCCGTCCCCGCTTTCGTCGTCATAAGCGGCGAAGCCTTTGGCCATTTCGTCAATGAACTGGCCCGCCAGCAGCGGATCCTCGGCAAAACCCTCGGCCACGCGCCCGCTCAGGGGGTTAATGCGAAGGTCGTGCATAAGGGTAAAGGCGATAGTGGTTGAGTTGAACTCGGGTCTTTCGCCCCATATCTCCGTGTCGATATCCATAGTTTCATTGCTGACGCCAAGATAGTCGGCGCGGTTGTGGTTGTTCCGCCAGGGAGTGAACTCGCCGATAAGCGACGCCATTTTCTCAGTGCCCAGCACGTCCCCAACCTTGCGAACCAGCTCCTTGTTCCAGCTCTGCCCCAGGCCGATCATGGCGGGCAGGTCGGTTGAAGCGACGCTGCCATTGCTTATGCCCTGCATATCGTCGGCGGCGGACAAACCGCCGGGAAGAACCCAGCCCGTCCTGTCAACGCCGTCATACCATGAGGTGTCTTTGGTAAGCTGATAAGCGTCGCGTATTCCCGTTGAATACAAAGCCCAGCCCTCCGGCCCGGCCCAGTCGAGATAGGCATCCAGGTAGGCTTCAAGGTGATCGGGGTTGCCGTCAAAGAGCGGCATACCTTCCTGATAGTAATGTCCCGCAGGGAGCGTCGCGAATGTTACTTCTTCCGCGGCATATGCGCCGAGAGGATACAGCCACAGTGACAGCAGCATAGAGACGGCCAGCAGCGCCGAAACGGCGCGCAGCCTAAATTTGGTTTTGGACATTCTTCAATCTCCTCCACTATAGAATGATAAGCTAAGTATAAGACGCCCCGGTTTCTCAGTACATGGAATATCAAGTTTAATAGGCATGGAAAATTCAGCAAATGCGGCGTATTTCAATTGTTGACACGCTTCCGGGCCTGCTGTACACTGATATTATTAAAGGGGAGTGAACAGCGGATGAAGTTTCAAACGAAGATACTTCTGGCCTACATGACGATTGTCATAATTGTTATATTAATAATCGCCAGCGTTTTCTACCCTTACAACAACTATCAGTTCAAAAGCTCGGCCAGGAAGAACATTCTTAACACCGCCGAAAGGATATCGCTGCAGATAGACTATCAAATTACGTTCATGGACTCCACTTTGGAAAACCTTATGTCCGACGCGGCCTTCATGGACGCCATAGCCATAAAGGGCGGGCCCGAGCCGGATACCGAACGGAGGCGCGAGATGTACGTTTCTTCCGACGGGGTAATAACAAGCACGCTGTACAGATACCCTCTTAACAAATACATCTACAGGGTAAACTACTTTAACCGCAACCTTGACTTTTTCACAAGCCGCTTTAATAACAGGGATACCGTGAACAAGGGAAGCGTTGAGATATTTGACAAGATGGGCTGGCTGGAGGCCGTGGACGGGATACAGCCCAAGCGCTACATTACCCCGATGCACAACGACCAATGGCTCAAGTCGGGCGAAAATATGGTGTTCAGTATAATACGGAGTATAAAGATATTCAACATAGACGCGGGGTATCTTGAGGTTCAGATGGAAGAGGCTAAACTTCGGGAAATGCTAAACATTGCGCCGGAGGAACAGCTTAATATAATCCTGGCGACCCCTGAGGGAGAGCTGCTCTTTCATAACCTGGACAATGACCCAGAGCCGTACCTGAGCTATGCCGACGGGATATGGGAAAGGTCGCACACGGTTTCCGGAAACCGCGTCGAGGAGTTTGTGGCGTCCATTGCCTGCCCCTACTCGAATATCAGGGTCATACTTATCGAGGATCAGGCGGTTATGTTCGCGTCGCAGATGAAGGTCGGAATGATCGCCTTGCTCATCATCGTGGCGGTGCTGTTCTCGTCGTTTTTCTATGTCTATACATGGTCGGTGAGGCTGACCCGACCTATCCGCACTTTAAGGAAAGAAATGAAGAGGATAGACCTGGCCGACCTTACGGGGAACGGCCTCCAAGCGGCCCCAGACGGGGACGCCGCCGGCACGGACGACATAAAAGCCTTAAACGACGCGTTTTACAGCCTTTTCAACAGGCTCTCCCAGTCTGTCCAGAACGAGCTTAAAGCCAGGGAGCTTCAGACTCAGGCAAACTTTGACTTTTTACAGGCTCAAATTAATCCTCATTTCATATATAATGTTCTTAACGTAATCTCAAACCGGGGGCTTATGGCGGGGGACGAGCAGATTTGCGAGATATGCGGCAGCATCGCCCAGATGCTCCGCTATTCAACTTCGGCCCAGTCAAAGACAGCCACGGTAGCCGAAGAAATCGCCCATGTGAACAATTACCTGGCCCTTCTCAAAACCCGCTACGAACATAGGCTTCAATATACTATTGACATTGACCCCGGCATTATGCCGCTGGAGGTCCCCAAAATAGTATTGCAGCCTTTCGTTGAAAACTCCGTGACCCACGGATACAAAAAAGGAGCCCGCGACATGCTTATCACAATCACGGGCAGGCTCCTTGAAAACGGCTGGTTTATTGAGGTGCGGGACAACGGCGACGGGTTTGACGACCGGGTTCTTGAGCGTATTCAAGATACCCTGCGGCAGGTTGAAGACAAGATTTCAAACGGCGCGGGCGACCTGAAGCTCTCGTTCGGCGGAATGGGGATTACGGCTACCTTCGCGCGGATAAAGATGTTTTATCCCAACATCTCCCTGTCCATAGAAAATTACCCCGAGACGGGTTCCGCCATCCGTATCGAAACGGCCGTTAATCCCGGCAGGTCAAACCCTGCATAAATATTCCCCGTTCCCGGACAGGGCTTTATATTCGGAGCCGTCGGGCATTATAACCCTAGCGGCAGTATTGGGAGGGATTTTTACTTCCAGTCTGAACACCGGCCCTTCCAGCCGCCAGTGAACCGCCAGCCTGCCATAAGGCGTCTCAACGCTTGCCTTTGCCCAGGTAAGCCCGCCGCCCGGACGCGGCTCTATTATAATCTTTTTATACCCCGCCGATTCCCCGTCTGTATCCAAGCCCCCTATTATGCGGTAAAGAAACTCTCCGATCGAGCCGTAGGCGTAATGGTTAAAAGAGTTCATATTGGGGCTCCACATGCTGCCGTCGGGTTTTATGCCGTCCCAATGCTCCCATATGGTAGTCGCCCCTTTCGTAATCTGATACAGCCAAGAGGGGTAATCCTCTTTAAGCAGCAGCGCGTATGCTTCATCCAAATGCCCGCTGTCCGCCAGAACCTGGCAGAAATAAGGCGTTCCCAGGAAGCCGGTGGTTAAATGCCCGTCATTGTCTTTAAGCATGGCAAGCAAACCTTTTATTGTCCTTTCCTTATATTCGGGCGGCGTTAAACCGAATGCCAGCGACAGGATGTGGGCCGTTTGCGTTGGGCTTGCCAGCCTCCCGTTTTTAGTAAAGAATTCAGCCGCGTAGGCTTCGCCTATTTCCTCGCGCAATTTCGCGTAAAATACCGCGTCGCCTTCCTTCTCTAAAAGGTTGGCGGATTTTGCCAGGATCTCCGCGCATTTGGCGTAGTATGCCGTGGCTACTAGGTCGGTTGCCGTGGCTCCGAAATAGCTCCCTTCTTTGGCGTCCAAAGCCACCCAGTCCCCAAGCTGATAATCGTTGTTCCACAGCAATCCGCGGTCGGCCCTGCCGTGAATATATTCAACCCAGGCTTTCATGCTGTCATAGCTCTCGCTAAGGGCAGCCTTGTCCCCGTAAGCCAGCCATACCGCCCAGGGGCATATGACAGCCGCGTCCCCCCATCCGGCGACGGATTCGGCGTTGGCGATTATATCGCCTTCGGGGAATTTGCCGGTGAGCACGTCGGGTACCACAAACGGGACGCCGCCGTTTTCAAACTGCGCTTTTCTCAAATCCCTGAGCCACTTTCGCCAAAACGCCCTCGTATCCATCAAATATGTGGAAGTCCGGGCGAATATTTGGGCGTCCCCCGTCCACCCAAGCCGCTCGTCGCGCTGGGGGCAGTCCGTCGGGATATCCACGAAATTGCCTTTTAACCCCCATAGTATATTGCTGTGCAAGCGGTTCAGCATATCGTTTGAACATTCAAAGCTGCCGGAGGGAGACATATCCGAATGTATGACGACGGCGCTGTAATCTTCCGGATTGACCTGTCCCGGGCACTCGGCGACCATTACATACCGAAAACCCTGGAAGGTAAAATGAGGCTCGAAGACGGCTTCTTCGCTGCCCAGAATATACGTTATTTCGTTTTTTGCCCCCCGCATGTTCCCGGTATAGAAGTTCCCTTCACTGTCAAGAACCTCGGCGTGGCGCAGAACCACTTTGCCCCCGGCTTTTCCCTTTACGGAAAAGCGGACCCAGCCCGTCATGTTCTGCCCGAAATCCAGCACGGTTTCCCCTTTCGGGGTTATTATAACCTCTTTGACCGGCAAGACTTCGCGCCTCTTTACAAGCGGCCCGTCCTGGGGCCGCAGGTTTTCAACGGGATAATCCAAAAACTCCGGCCTAAGCCAAGCCCCGTCGTCAAAGCCCGGCTCGTTCCATCCGGGCTGTTCAAGCCTCGCGTCGTATATTTCGCCGTGATAAAGCTCGGAGAATAAAACAGGCCCGTCGGAATACCGCCACTCCCCGTCGGTAGTAATGGTTTGGCGTTCCCCGTCGGAATAGCGTATGTCGAGGCGCATTAGCAAGGCGGTCTTTTCGCCGTAGACATTGCGCTGCCCCGTCCAGCCCGCCAAGTCCCCCTTGTACCAGCCCGCGCCGAGCATTGCGCCCAAAGCGTTTTCGCCTTCGCGTATCAACTCAGTCACGTCCCAGGCCTGATAAAGGAGGCGGGAGCGGTATTCCGTCCATCCCGGCGTAAGCAAAGCGTCCCCGGCACGGGAACCGTTGATAAACGGTTCGTAAAGCCCCAGCGCCGTCGAGTACAGTATTGCCTGCGATACATTGCCGCTTACGTCAAATGACCTCCTAAGGAGTTTCCCTTTGGATATCGCCGCGTCTTCGGGTTTATCCGGCGTGATAAAGCACGCGCCGAACTCTCCGGGGGCCGGGCCTGTTATATACGCCTGAGGCTCGCTCCATCCGCTTGACCCGCCTTTGTTATCCGTTACGGAAACGCGCCAGCGGAACGCCCCGCATGAGGGAAGCTCCGTTCCGCCATACGGGATGTAACAAGACTGTTCGCTCTTCTGTTCTCCTGAATCCCACAGCAAATCCTCAAAACCCGGAAAACCCATCTGAATGCGGTATGAGCGCTGGTAAACGCCTTTGGCGTCCGAAACCAGCTTCCAGCTGAAACCTGAAGAATCAAAACATAAACCGGTCAATTTTAACACAGGAATTCTCCTTTATTATATCAGCCTTTAACAGAACCGGCCACCATGCCCGACACGATGCGCTTGCTGAAGAAGATAAACAGGATTAGCGGCGGAACCGAAATCAACGCCACGTTAGCGAACAGCAGATTCCACGAGCTTGCGTACCGCCCAATGAAATTATACATTGTAAGCTGAACGGTCACGTTCCTGGCCCCGGGCAGGAAGTACAGCGGGTTTACGAAATCGTTAAAGACATTGACGGCGTTAAGAACCACGACTGAAGCGGTCACGGGTTTTAGCAGCGGAAACACAATTTGGCCGAACAGCCGGAGCTGCCCGCAGCCGTCTATTTTGGCGGCTTCGTCCAGTTCCCTCGGTATAGAGGCCATAAACGCCCTGTAAAGCATCAGCGTAAACGGTATATTGATTGCAGCCTCCACCAGCACCATCGCGAATAAGCTCCGGTAAATCCCCAGCCAGTCAAGCACCCATATCGTCGGGACTATGGCGGGCGGGATCATCAAGCCGACAAGGAATAAGAAATTGGCGAAGGTGGTCAGCTTTCCTGAACGCCTTTGAAGCACGAAGCCGCCCATTGAGCAGAGGACGACCAGTATCGCGATGGCGCTGGCCGTTATCACCGCGCTGTTGCCAAAACCCCTGATAATCATGTAGTTGGACGTTTCAACAGAGGTGCGGTAATTCTCCAGGGCTGCATACGCCTCAGGAAAGCCCAGGCTCATCTGCGCGGCCCCTGCCCTATCCTTGAACGAGTTGATCAGCACATAATAAAACGGTATACCGAAAATAATCAGAACCACCAGCACCGAGGCTATCTCCGCGGCAATCCTTACCGGTTTCTTCGTCATACCGCCGCCTCCTTCCGGTTAAGCCATGAGAACAGCGGGAAGGCAAGAAGCGCCACCAGCAGGAACAAAACAACGTTCCCAGCCGTGGCAAGGCCGAAGAAGCCGTTGCTGTACTGCTTATAGATAATCGAGGCCAGCAGGTCCGTCGTGAATCCGGGCCCGCCGCCGGTCATAACCCAAATAAGGTCGAATGTTCTCAGCCCGCTTATGAAGGAAAGTATAATAACCGAGTTCATGGCAGGCCTGCACAAAGGAACGGTTATGGAAAAGAACTTGTGCCTCCAGTTGCCCCCGTCAATTTGCAGGGCTTCATAGCACTGCGT
>JAISVU010000359.1 GCA_031271375.1 Clostridiales bacterium
TGTCGTCCTTATTAAAGACGCTGCTCTCGAACTTGGAAATCTCGTACCCGCTTAAGGGGTATATGTTAGAATGCATAAAGGGACCGTCGCCCAAAGCCAGCTGCGGACGGGTTTGATAAGCCGCGAGCAGGGTGGGCCGATAAGTAAAATAACCCGGTCTTATGGGATCGTAATACCATCGGCGCTGGGAGGCGATGACCTCTGCGATATCCTCACCATAACGTTCATCCTTTCTGCTGTTAGTTAAATAGTTTGATTCCGCGTACAGCATATCAAAGGGCTCGGGTGTCGCTTCCGGGTCATGAAAAACACGTTCCTCCCCCGTTTCGATTCCTCTTACAAAGAAAGCCGTTGAGTTGGTGGTTCCGAAATCCAGCCCAATGACAGCGCTGTTTATCAAGTCGTCCCTGCTTATGTAATGAGAAATATCTTGATTTTTAACGGAAAACGGCCTGGCGAAAATACAGCCCTTCACTCCGTCGATATTATATCCAAGCACCCGCGGATATTTCGCCAGTTTGTGCGAGGTGAACGCAACATCCACATAGTAATCCTTCTCAAAACGGTTGTACCTTGCCTTCACATAGTTATCCCTTTGCCGGTATCTATCACCCTTTATAAACTCAGGGAAAACAATGTGCCCCAATATGCTCTCGCTCTGGTCAAACTCCTTAAATCTCGCCGCTTCGCCCAGATTGCCAAATTGAAAGACGCTGGCATTATACTCGTTCCAGCCCTCTATCTCTACATCGGGCCATACGGAAACCGACGGCACAAGCGAGGAGGATGCCGAAAACGGTTCTTTTTTATCCCGCGATAAATAAACGGTCGATCCTTCGTCTTTGCTAAAATAGCGCTTTATCATCGGACAGTCTTCGTCAAGCGGCTTGCATATGACATCGTATACGCCTGTGTCTCCATGCTTCCAATAGTACGCCTCAACGTAATCCAATCCGTAATAAGCCGTGGTAGACGTATCCTTGCGCTGGTTGGTATGGCTTTCATGGTATCGGTACATGCGTTCATAGGCGGATTCTTTAAAAGGCAGCAGTGTGGCTACTTTATATTCACCAACCCGCCCCCCAACAACATCGCCTAAATCCCCTTTCTTGCCGCCAAAATTCTTTATGCCTCTTACTAACCTTCGAACCTCAGTGTCATATATATACGGCACAAGGGTGTCCTCATACAGCCCGTCTTCAACGGAAGCAAAGAACAGCTCAAGCGGAGTTCCCCTAGTATACTCGTTCTGCTGTCTTATAAACTCGGATGAGTCAAATGGGTAGCATTCATCAAGCCAGGACATATCCGCATTACCAACCGATTCCTCCAACCGCTCCCGCCTATGCGTCACCAGATTAATTATTGCCTGCCCGTCGGTAACGTCGGCGGCGATTTCTTCCTTTTTGTACCTATCCAGTTTTGCTTTTAAATGCTCGGCAAACGCGCCGTAATACTTGATTAGAAGCAGAATCTCAAACTCGAACAAACGCCAAGGACCGACGGCAACGGTCTTCAGCGCGGGACAATTATGCTCTGTTTCCCTGTCTGTCCAAAATCCTTCTATCGCAGCCTGTACCGGGCCGTTATCAGTGACGCAGAACACCGTATCGGCGCAAGTCGCGGCAGCCTGCCATCCGTTCAGCTTTATTGCGCGGTTTAGCATGTCCCTATTCAC
Source organism: Clostridiales bacterium (assembly GCA_031271375.1). Taxonomy (GTDB): domain Bacteria; phylum Bacillota; class Clostridia; order Lachnospirales; family WRAX01; genus JAISVU01. Next base: position 1,679 of record JAISVU010000359.1, read on the forward strand.
AAACTCGCAGAAAGGAGACAGCGTGCGGCCGCTGACCCATTGTCCAGCAGGGTCGGTCATCGTTTCATGCGTTATATTAATTCCACTGCGTATATCTTTAAGCGCTATAAGCTGAAGCATATTAAACCAATCGTTTATAACGCCGAAGCCACGGCTTTCCGAATCGCCGTCCATGTATCCCATTGTATCCTCAAAAAACGGCGCTGTATACCGATTGACGGTGAAGTTATACGGCTCAAGCTGAGGGTTACAGGCGCCTGGGTTCCCGGTGAACCTGTTTTCCGGCCATGGAACAACGTCGGCTTCCCTGGCGTTCGCCTCGATAATTTCTTTTCGTATTTCTGTGATACTCCTCCTCGTTTCCTCTCCAATCTCACCGACGCCGTTTAAACGCGTCAGCAGCCTGTCCAGGTATTGGATCACGCAACGCCATTCAAAGGGAGCGACAGCCGAGGCGGCCGCGGATTTTCTCAAGACGTCCGAGGCTTGCTCCGTGCTAGGCCGGATTTCTCCGTTGCTGTTTACTGCCAGGTACTTGCCCGTATCCGAATAATAAAAACCATATCCGTTTGATTTTATACCCAAATTCCTCAAGCTATTCAGCGCCAGAGCCGTAAACATTTCCTTATAATCGCTTTCGGCCCTTTGAAGGGCCTCTTGCTCCGATTCCAGATTCACGTTCCGCCTCCCGTCAAGGGACTGCCTATTTTCATTGGGGTCAGGAACATTTAAAGGATCGACGTTAGTTATATCCCTAACGGTAAAGCGCAGAAAGTCATTCTCATGTGCGTTGAAGCTGTCAGTACCGATAAAAGTTTGGTTATACTCAAACCGGGCCGGATTCATATGCCGCTTTTGGGCCGCGTTCCAGCCTTGCCCCGCTCCGGCGTTTCCCAACGCTCCAGCCAGCTCATCCGCGTATTCTTTCACCAGCCTCTTTAGCACCGCATTGGCTTTTACTTCAAAATCCTCAACTTGATAGACAAGCTGTTGAATCCAATCAAATACATACTTTTTTTCATCCAGGGACAGGCTCTCCCCCAGGCTCTTACCTTCCGTGCTCAAGCTATTCCATGCCAGTATCGCGTCAAAATCCTCGACAGGAAAAAACAACGTAACAGGCGACGTACCCGCGATCACTGTCTGAGGGGTGTATCTGTCGCCCGTCTGGGCCGCCTTGTTGTACTTTAATATAACAGCGCACATACCACGCCAGGTCATACCGTTAAAAAGCCCGTCTGTCGGCAGATGCGCCTGGACATTATCGCTGTCGCAGATTCTTAAAAAGCTGCTTTTTGCCAAAGCCTGGCCCGTGAAGATTTCCTTAAACCTGATATTTAAGTCGGTTCTCTTGGCGTTAAGGGCAAGCAGTGTAATAATGTCCCGCCACTGCCGGGTAAAAATCTTACACAGTTCACTGCGCCGCTCACCGGCGGCTAAACCGTCGTCAGCGTTCAGTATGTTGAAAAAATCGATAGGCCTGCGGTATATTGAGGGCGTTGAAGCAGACGGACGGGCGTCCCTTCCTGCGCTAATGCTTCTAAGAGCGTTGCGGAGACTTACATTGTTCTCCGGTACGGAAAACGCATTTCCCTTATCGCCGTACCTGAATTTTACATCGCCGTCGCCGGGCAACAGCACTAACGGGGTGTTAGGCATAGTCAAACCTCCATGTCGTAACTACTGTTTCCGTGTTCTACAAAAACGAACCGCAAATTTTGTATATCCTCCGTATCATTTGAGAAACGGTGGGCAGGGCCGCCGGATATTTTCCCTTTAAATCATGGTCGGCATTATTTAGTATACGGACAGCCAGCTCCCCATAGTCAAAAGCTCCGTCTCTGCCTTGCAAGTCCGTTCCGAGGTTATTTCCAGAACCTGTATATAATATACCGTTAAGCGGGTTTTCAGCTTTATATTTGATGAGTTTCGACCCGACTAGATTCGTGAATATTACGTTTCCATACTTTTCATCCGCTGCGGTCGCCGGTTCCGGCTTAAATTCGTGAAGAAGCCTACAGAACCATGTCGCGTGAAGCTCGAAATACCTGTTCATATTCATTATAGGGCCGCGAACGGCGTCCGTTTCGTCGTTATTCCAGCTCCGGTTCCTCTGGCCCATTCTTAACGCGGTATTAAGGAACGGCTGCCGTAGAATCGGCCTAAAACTCTCCCTTACGCTCCTGACCCGCTTAAAATCCCAGTCAGCCGAGCCCTGTACTTCCTCCATAAACTTGCTCACAAACGCCGGAATAAAGACGCTGCTTAACAGTATGAAGTTGTTGAGCCTCTTCTTTAATTCTAAACCGTTCTCATCACCGGCGGTCGGAAGATCCCGCCAGGAAATTTCTCTAAAGGCTTTATCAACGCCTATCCCATGCCAGGGGTTGTTAATTGCCCCCAAATCCGCATTTTGCATAAGGTCGGCCTCAAAAACTTCCTTGCTCGCCAAAGCTCCGAAGAGCTCCAGCATATGCGGCCAGTTGTCCTGTTTCTCCCCACCCTCGTCATAGTTTTCGTTGCGTTCGATTTTCCCGTCGTTTATGGCGGCTCCAATGGCGTATACACGGTTAAACGCGCCTACGTCGGAGTTGGTTTCATAAAAATCCATCGCCCGTTTCGTCGCCTTGGCAAATTCATCAAAATCCACTGTACTCGTAGCCGCTAGATTCGTCGTGACTGTGAAGTACGGCATATACAGCGCGCCGGCAACCACCAGCCTGTTGACGGGCATTACGTTCATCAAGGCTTTGGCGCGCGCCTGTATCGCCTGAGCCACTGCAGGGAACCCTGACGCCCCGGTACCTCCGAAGGCGGAGCCGACAATAAACACCTTGACGTTGGAACTCCCCAACTCAGTGCCTATGTCTCTGAGCAGATAATTAAACTCGCTGTTGTCTGTTTCCCATTTCTCGACCCATTTGTAAAAGGCGAAGGAGCCCAGCGAGGGATGGGCAAAAAACCCCTGTCCCATGTCCAACTGCTCCCGCTCGTGCTGGTTATACAGGAGCCGCATCATGTAATCCCCTTCGGCCACATTCTCGTCAACCACGTAATCGTTTAAATAATGTCTAGCCAGCTTGTTATTGCTTTCGACTGGTGAAACGCTCCAGCTGTTCAGACCCGGGACACGCTCGATTTTCGTGTTGAAAAGATCGTCGGCTCCACCGCCGCCGTCCCCGTACAGGTCATTCCTGCACCTCACATATAAATCCAGAGCTTCTTCAAGTTTAGTCTTGTTCCCGTTCCGCTTGTCCGAATCTATAACCAGCATCTTCAATTTTCGTACGTTCTTTAAATAACCGCAGTCGCACAGATGCAGCAGTCCCCGCGCAACACGCCCTCCTGTGCCGCCTATCCCGATAAAATAGCATACATCGGACATTAATAACCCTCCTAGCAATAGTTGACTAACTTGGCCAGCTTAAGTGGCTTGAAAAACATTGCCTGCATAAGAATCAAGCAGAAAACCGGGTGCATGATCAGGCTTACCGCATGATCGAATATCAGGTAGTCCGATGAGCCTTCGTGATGCAAATAATCAATAACGAAAGCGAACGCCAGGATGACAATAAGATTAAAGAAAGCGGTCAGAATCAGCAGCGTGACCTTTCCGGGGCCTTTTGACTTCTTTTTTCGTTTTCCCGGGAGGTTATAATCCTGCGACCGGAATCGAAGGGACATAAAGAACGTAATGAATGATACTGATGAGGCAACCAACAAGTACCACATCCGCGTACCATCGATCCAACCGGGGAAGAAGCGCTCGTCAAAGTATACCTCAGCCCTTCCATATATAAACGTGTTCGACAGAAAATACGCGGAAAGCGTTGCCAAAACGACCGCAAATGCAAGAAGCCCGTAATGCTTTAATTTAACGCTCACAGTTCATCCCCCCAGACTTTAATTCTGTATATTGCCCAGATACATGATTATATCCGCAACAGGACTCTCGCCCTGCTGCGCGGTTCCGGCTGCGGACAGCATTCCGAACAGGTCTTCTGCGTTACCGGTAACGACGGTATAGCCCTTGACAGTCTCTTCGCCGACAGCCAGGGCAGGTATATTCGGATGATATTCCCCGAAATGAACATACTCACTGAGCCATTCCGAAGAAACGGACTCTTTACTGGGATACAGCTTTATATACGCCATAAACCGATAGTTATTCACCGACATCAAATCTTCAGCAAGGTCCAGCAATGCGTCGCGGTTAATCGTTATAACCGTATCCATGTTACCGCCTTCAAACCGTCCTACGGCGGATACCGCCTCTGTCGCTCCTGTGGGACTCCAGTTCGCGAACGTATTTCCGAATGCGTCTTTATAAGCACTTTCCGAGCTTATATCCTCCCCGCCTTGTGACGGATAAAACAATGTTATTTGTTCATCAAAGTCCATGTTCCCGTCTGCCGTAGCGTTTCTGCCGTTATAAGGCGCGGCGACGGTTACATTGAAAGCGCTGTCCTCACCGCTTTCGCCCCGCATCATG
>JAISVU010000363.1 GCA_031271375.1 Clostridiales bacterium
AACGTAGGTTTTGCTGTAGGAAATTTGGAGGTAAGGTTTGAGGCAGCTGCTTTCGTGTGCCCCTGCCAGACTGGATTTCGAGTTTCCGAAGGTACTATGGGTTATACTGGGGACGGAACAAACAGCGTTCCCGGTTTCGCCCGAGGCGGCATAATAATGCGGCCAACCCTTGCCACATTCGCGGAAAGCGGGCCGGAAGCCGCAATACCTCTTGACGGCAGCGTGCAATCAAGGGCATTATGGATACAGACCGGACAGATGCTGGGGATGATGAGCAGAGGTTACGCGGCAGCCCAAAACATCGGTACAGTTTTACCTCAATTTAGCCCCCAAGCGGAGTTATCGTTGCCGAGCCTTGATGAAATCGAACTTACAAAGGATTTGAGATTGAACGCTCCTTTCAGCGCTAGAACCTACGGGCAATCTGTTCCCCGTACCAGAACGTCGGCGCAATCATTGACGCTGTCGGTCAATCCAATAGGAAGCAAAGAGGGTATAACACTACAGGTAAACTACAGCCCAATAATTTATGCCGACGAAGAGAATAGCAGCAGCCTTGAGGCTAAACTAAAAGCAAACAACGACGAGTTGATTGACCGGGTTATGGCACAATTACGCCAGTACCGCGAAGACGAAGAGAGGGCGAAATATGGCTAAATCATATACGACTATATCCGGGGATATGTGGGACGGCATAGCTTTTCGCACGATGGGTAGTGAATTATATACTGATAAACTCATCGAGAACAATATAGGGCACAGACATATCTTCATATTCCCTGCGGGTATCAAACTGGATATACCCGAAACGTCCGCCAAAATCCCTTCCGGCTTACCGCCATGGAAGCGTAGGTGATATTATGGATGAAACCACGCTCGCGCACAGAACAGATATAAGCGTAATGATCGACGGCGTTGATATCAGCGAAGACATCAATAAATACCTTATCTCTTTAACCTATACGGATAACGAGGAAGACAAATGCGACGATCTGCGCCTTGAACTAGACGACAGGGAGGGTGTATGGATACAGGACTGGCTTTCTGACGCGGACACGAAAGGCGCCACCATGCAGGCGAGGATAATCCAAAAGCATTGGAATGATGACGGTGGAGATACGGTACTCGATTGCGGCACATTTGAAATTGACAGTCTGGACCCTTCGGGGCCTCCGGATCGTGTGTCGATTAAAGCTACGTCATTGCCACACTCATCAACAGGGCGTAAAGAGAAGAAGACGCTGGCTTGGGAGAATATAACTCTGTCGGGAATATCAAACGACATAGCGAGTAAAGACGGCCTCGCCTGCATGTACGAATCGTCATATGATCCATTTTATGATCGCAGAGAGCAAGTACAGCTATCCGATATTGTCTTTTTACAGGGATTAAGCAAAGATTCCGGTATATCGTTAAAGGTCACGGCAAACAGCATTGTCTTATTCGACCAAGCCGACTATGAAGCAAAGGCTGCGGTACGCGATATAGAGCGGGGAAAAGCCGATGTTAAGACATACCGGTTCAGTTCTAATACGAATGACACAAAATACGCTCGCTGCCATGTAGCGTATACAAACCCGACGACCGGGCAAACGATTGAGTATACATATACCCCGGGAAATTCTGAGCCGGACGGCCAGACGCTGGAGATCAACGAAAACGTCAAGACCAGAGAGGACGCCCGCCAGCTCGCAATAAAGCGGCTGCGTCAAAAGAATAAAACTGAACACTCCGCCGAGTTTACTATGGTAGGCGATGTGTCGCTGGTAGCTGCCGTCTGTGTAAATGTAATCGGCTGGGGTAAGTTTGACGGTAAATACATCATTGAAACCGCGACACACAATATCACGGGCAGCGGCTATACCGTTCAGTTAAAGCTCCGCAGGGTATTGGAGGGATACTAATGAATATGAATCCGGCAGCGGTCTTGGATAATCTGGTTCGTATCGGCGCCGTTTCCGCGGTTGACGTGGAAAGACGAATGGCGCGCGTGGTATTCCATGATAAACAAGACCCAAACGGAAACCCGCTTGTATCGGGGTGGATGCGGGTGTCGCAAAACCTGCCTCTAATCGTGATAAAGAGCTGGGATGAGGATAGGAGCATACCCGGCGAAGGGCCTGACGAAATTAAGGAAATAATCATTGACGAGGGAGTTAATCCCCGATTTGAAAGTATATATCATTCGGTACACAGAAACCTGGGCCTCAACGAGAAATACGCCAAAGGGGATGAAGTCGAGGAACGGTTATATGAGGTAGAACCGGGCGTCAAGAATAAGCAGAAGATATGTATGACAAGCGAACCCGATTACATCAAGGAAATGGAAGGCGATAAAATGCTTATCAAGATTTACCCGTGGCTTCCATATATCGACCAGATTGTTATTTGCTTGTATCTTCCGTCGGGTGGAAGTGACGGATTTGTGATAGGGGGCTTGTAGCATGGCTATTATCGGCACGCTGGGAGATGTAGTCTTTTCAGTCTCAAGCTCTCAGGTTCGAACATTCGACGGCATGAAATGGGATAGCTCAGTCCGGTACGCGCAGCACGAAAGGCATTTAAAGGACACTCTTCTGGAGTTTGTCGGAACCGATCCGGACAAGATATCATTCTCCATGTATTTTTCTGTCTTTTTAGGTATCAATCCCATCGAAGAAATAACGAAACTCCTTAACGCCGAGCGAAACGGTGTTGTTATGCGGCTCGTAATAGGTGTTAAAGCATACGGAAAAGATAAATGGGTAATTGAAAGAACCTCAAAAAGCCTAGAAAAGTATGATAACGAGGGGAATTTGCTCACTGCCTCCGTTGATGTTTCTTTGCTGGCATATGTTGGGAGGTAGTGCGATGTCGTTTATGGTGACTCCAAATGGCAGCATAAAGATAAACCTTGCCCCGAAAACTCTTGTGGAAGAAATATCGCAGAACATTTCAACGATACTGCTTACGCCTAAATTCTCCGTTCCGCTGGATCGCCGTTTTGGGCTTTCGTCACAATTTCTTGACAAACCGACGCCTGTATCAAAAGCTGTCCTTGTGGCGGAAATACTGGACGCGATTGAACATTATGAACCGAGGGTAAAGGTGCTTAACATATCCTTTGAGGGTAATGATATGGTCGGAAAGGTAATTCCGAGGCTGGAGGTGGATATCATTGAGAGTACCTAACCGAAAATATCCGGATATCAGCTTCGTTGACAGAGACACATCCGCAATCATCAGCAGTCTTATAAAAGCGTATGAGCTGATGACAGGCCGAACGCTTTACCCTGCTGACCCGACGAGGCTCTTTATCCTGTGGATTGCCGATATTATCGTCCAAGAGAGGGAGATAATCAACGAATCGGCGAAGCAAAACGTCCCACGGTATGCGGACGGAGATTATTTAGATTCGCTGGCGGAACTCTTTAAGGACACCGAAAGGCTGCAGGCGCAAGCGGCAAGAACAACCTTACGCTTTTACATATCAGAAGCGCAGACATCCGTACTTGTCATCCCTGCCGGAGCTCGCGCCACAGTTGACGGCGAGATTATATTCGCCACAACTGAAAACCTGAGCATAGAGCCGGGTGAGTTGTACGGAGACGCTCCGGCTGTTTGTGTTAGCACGGTGAAAGACCCTTCTACCGGGCAAGATGCAACCATTGGGGAAAAAGGGAATGGATTTCTGCCTGGTCAGATATCGCAAATAATAAACCCGTTTCCCTATTTTGATCGTGTGGAGAACATAACTATAAGCGACGGCGGGGCTGCAAGAGAGGAAGACGACGCGTTTTACAACCGGATGCGCGAGAGCATGGAGACATTTTCAACGGCTGGGCCGACTGGCGCATACATATATCACGCGCGCACAGCATCCGCTAGGATTGTAGATGTCGCCGCGTTATCTCCTGAGGCTGGTATAATCGATATCCGTATATTATTAAATAACGGCGAATTGCCGGACGAAGAAATGATACAGCTTGTCCAAGAATCTTTGTCTGCGGATAAGACGCGTCCTCTTACTGATTTCGTCAGTGTGTCGGCGCCGGATACTGTCACATTTGATATTGATGTCATTTATTATATTCCGCGATACAGCGCCAGCAGTGAAATAGTAATTAAGAAGGATGCCGAAAACGCGGTTCGCTCTTATATTAAGTGGCAGACCGAAAAGATGGGACGGGATATTAATCCGTCGTATCTCACGTCTTTGTTGATGGACACGGGGGTTAAACGGGTTGTAATAACAAACCCGGGGTACTCTGCGGTGAGAGCAAACGCCGTCGCCGTTTTAGGCAATCAAAATGTCGTTTATGGAGGCTTGGAAAATGAGTAACTCCATATATGATATCGATTTAACCCGTGCTTTGCCGCCGACATTGAAATCTGACCCAAACATGCTTGTGCTGGGTAAAGTGATCGCTGAGCGATTACAGGAGAATATAAGGCTGTCCAGGCTCAATATCGTCTATGACAGGATAGACGAGCTGCCCGAAAACGTACTGGATATACTGGCCTATGACATGCACATAGATTGGTATGACTACGGATACCCTATCGAAACGAAACGACGTGTTATAAAAAACAGCGTAAGGATTCATAAAAGGCTTGGAACAAAATACGCCGTCGCGCTGGCAATAAGGGATGTATTCCCTGAATCATACATCGTAGAGTGGTTTCAATATGGAGGGGGGAAGTATCTCTTCCGGCTATTTGTTGACATCACGGGACAGGGATTAAGCGAGGAACAGAATAGGGATATCCTGAGAAAAGTCTTTTTCTATAAGAACTTACGCTCCCACTTGGACGAGGTAATATACACAACTCAGTTTGTAGGGAATATCTACCTCGCCGCGTCCGCGCCGATGAACATAATGACGACGACGTTCATCGAGCCAGAGCCGCCGCCCATGACTGACACAGTTTATGTGGCGGGAATGGCTTCCAGCGTAACCACCACGGAATTGCCGGAGCCAGAAGATACGCCGCCGCCCATTGAAGCGGTGATCCCCTTGCATACTGGGGTAAGAAGCATAACAACAACAATCATCCCCGAGCCCCCCGAGAAGCCCCAGCGGGCCTTTTTACGCGGTGTTGACAACGGGGAAACGGGCCAGGCAATCCTTGAGGACGCAGAAGGGGCTGGGATGGCTTATCTTATGACGAAACCCATAAAAGCGAGGGGAGGAACGCAATGAATCCTGCGAACGACCTATATAAGCAAACCGGCAGCGGAACGAACGCCGTACTGCTTGCTGCCTCGTCGGTGGTTGATACGCTTGGCGTAACCAGCGAAGACCACCACAAGGACGACCGGCGGCATCTCACCGCCGACAACATCAAGACGCTTGACGGAGCCGCGAAAGCGGCGGATTTAGCCGAAGAAGCCAGGCTGAGGACTGAGGCCGACAACGCGCTGTCCGAAACAATAATCGGTGAAGCCAGTCGCGCCGCG
>JAISVU010000108.1 GCA_031271375.1 Clostridiales bacterium
AATAAGCATTTACGGGACGCCCGCGACAATCCATATAAAGAACCAGCTTTGGAACACGACTCAGAATAAACACCTTTGTCAAATCGGCCCTTATGTGTCCCGGCCCAAATTCTCAGGCGGCGTCACATGGGACGGCAACGCGGCGGACGGCGAGTATATGAACGCGAAGGCGGCGCTGCTTTATAAGGATTTCATGCCGGATGAATACATTAAAATCTTGATTTATACGCCGGAAGAGGAAGCGGCGATACGGGATATCCGCGCCGGCATCGAGGCTCACGTGAAGGAAACGGCGGTTGCTTTCATCAGTGGGACAAGGGACATCGGCGATTATGCTGAGTGGCAAAAATATATCCGGGAGTTTGATGATTTAGGGCTTGCCGCTTTTTTAGAAACCGCTCAGACAGCTTATGACAGGTTGAAGTGAACACGTAAATAATAAAGATAAAATGACATTTATAAACGCGCTGCTGTATATATGCGAAAACGGATGCAAATGGAGGAAGCTTCCGAAAGAATATGGCAATTGGGTGGAGTTTAATCAATAACATAATCAATGTGTGTCTTATAGTAACATTAACGTGTGCTCAATGTCTCGCGCTTCCCATTGACCGCATTTATCAGCCATTGACACAGTGCGATTCCAACATCGTCCTTGTAATAATACGCCGTTTCGGAGCGCATCATCGTATGCTGGGTCAAGCCGGTCTTGGGGTTTTTGTTATGCGCGGTTACGAAAGAATAATACGGAAGACCGGACGCCGCAAGGCGTTCCTCGGAGGCTTTCAGGCTCTCATAGCAATATGCGGTCGATTCGGGGGTTGCCTCCAAGCCGCCGCCCCGCAACTTGTTCGTGAAACGGCTTATTATATCGTCATAAATAGTGTTGGAGCGCAGAAATACGGCTCTGCCGCCCATTTTCGCGTGGGAATAGCTTATCAGGTTATAGTATAAGTCTCCGCTGTCGTCGATTTTCTCCAGTATTTCGGGATTTACGCGCCACACCCCGCCGGCTATCCCGCGCCAGATGGGTACGGTTATCTGGCTTGCGTCGGAATATACCGTAACCGGTAAATTCGGATAATACTCAGCTACTAAAGGCGCGTTCCCCGCCGCGCCAAAGGCCCCGGCGCTGTCGCCGCAGACAAACAGGGCCTCCGCTTCGGGAAAGAGTTTCTTGCACCCGTCCATAATGACGCGGGTATTGCTTTCGCCGATATGATATAGGGTCTTCCGCCTGCCTGCCAGGCTTTTATAGGGGAAGGCGTTATTCCCTAGATAAAAGTCGCCTGTGACATACGGAATATATACGACGTTCCAGTCTTTAAAAGGATTCTGCGGCTTTCGCGCCAGTATTCCGGTGAAGAATACGCGCATAAACCCGTACACCTTACCGGTGTAGTAAGCAGCGCTCCCCAGCGCCGTTCTCAGTATTGACATAGGCCTCGCGGCGCTTTCCTCCGACCACGACATCCCGCCGCCGCAGAAATAGACGATCAGCTTCTTATTGCTTCCCTTTCTGGCATAAAAGGGCGAACCGCGCACCATTGAATTGCGCAGCCCCTTTGGGCGCAGCTCGTACCACTGACCCTCCCGCATATCGCCTCTATATCGTTTGGACTTAAAGAGGGTCTTCAGCGTAAGGTATCCTAAAAGAAGCGGTACGAATACAAGCAATAATGCGCTTTTGAGTATCTTCATACGAACCCCTCCAGTTTTTCGGCGGTATAGGCCACGGCACAAAACGACGGGGACGTAATAGGGCCGTCTATCATGCTTACAATCGTTCCAGCGTACTCCTCAAACCCTGGTATAGTCATCGGGCTTCCCTTTCCCGCCAAGGCGTTTTCCGCAACGGTTATGTATTTATCAAACCAACTTTTGGGATAGGCAGCCGCCTGATGCCCCGCGAAATGAACCGTAAAATCCAGGGAAACAGCCTTGCGCAAGGTTTCCAGATAGCAGGGAATAGACTGCGACTCGGGAAGGAACATGAACGTCGCCCGGTTGGCTGCGTCGCTGGTCAGCAGAACTTTATGCTCTTTTATCAGAATACCCACGGAACCCGCGGTATGGCCCGGCATATGCACTGCTGAGGGTTTAATGCCTCCCAGGTCGAAGACCGCTCCTTCTTCCAGGGGAAGAAGGAAGGCGGGTTCCCGTTTTAGATAGCTTTCCGCGTCAAAACCCGCCGGTTCTTTAACCAGCTTAATCGCATCGACGGCTTTTTGCCTCCATTTAGGCCCGCTATGTTCGGCATAGAGGGTAAAATCCGCCTTATGCAAATATACTTGGTTAAACTGATCCGCCCCCAATACATGGTCCGCATGTCCGTGGCTCAGAACTATTGTTAAGGGCTTTTGCGTAATGCCCATTACCGCCTCGGGCAGGTCTCCGATACCGTAGCCCGCGTCAAAGAGCAGGGCAGCCTTATCGCCGACAACGAGCCAGCAGTATACCGCCAGCCTGTCTTTAATCGCGTAAAGCCAGGGGTGGGGCCTGCTGATCTCGAAATATCCGCTGTCATTCATACTAACGCCTCCGTCCGGTATAAATTTATAATGTTGTAAAACCGCGAATAATATGGTATTGTAGAGTATGGGCAAGCGATTTCTAAAGAGTTTAATACAATTGAGTAAGCATCTAAGCATACGCTTAGTGCTGGTTTCTATTATCGCGATAGTCCCGCTGAACATCCTGTCTTTCTTTATGGTACGCCGGATTTCCGCGCTGTATCAAGACAAGCTCATTGAGTCCTACAACGCGAGGCTCGAACTCTATACCGCCGATTTGGACGCCAAGCTCGCCGGTATTAATAACACAGTGCGGGATTATTTGACTGCCGCAAGATTATCACTGTTGAACTTCGGCCCCTCCGAGAGCGAGGCGGTGGCGTTTACACGCATCTATGAAGACATCAAACGTATCCGCGCCTCTGTGGATATAGAGTCCGTCAGCTATGTGAGGGACAATAAAACAGGTCTTATCGCGGTATCGCATTCTCCTTACCAATACGGATACCGTGAGCTGGCAGAAGTAAAAGAGGCAATGTCAGAGCGCGCGGCATACGGCGTCGATTCATCCTACACCCTTTTGGCCTCCGGCGGCACAGTGTTCCTTGTTAAGCGATATGAATTCGCCCGCTTTTCTTTTGGGCTTCTGTTTGACGCCGCCGATATCCTTAACGGCGCGGCCGGCATACTTAACAGCGAGCAAACTGTCTTGAAGGCGCGGGACGGACGCGGCGAGGCGGAGCTTTCTTCTTCGGGGATCAGACTTACCGGTACGGAAAGCGCCGCGCCTGACAGCGTAACCGCGTCATTATCGGTAATTGAGTTCGATATTGTTCAAGTTATGCCTGATGGCTATGCCGCCGGAGCCCTCCCTGTTATCGTCAAAAATCTGTGGATTATGGCGTTTGTTAGCGTCCTCGCGCTGCCCCTTGTGTGGCTCATAGCGGCGTATAACGTGCTGAGGCCGCTAAAAAACGTCGGTTACGCACTTAAAGAGATTGAGAAAGGCAACCTGGCTTACAGGCTGGGTGACAGAACCGGCACCTTCCAGATGGACTATATCTACCGGGCCGTGAACCATATGGCGGAGGAAATCCAATCGCTGATAGTGGACTCGTATGAGCGGGAAATAGAAAAGCTCAAAACCGAAGCGATAAACCTGCGCCTGCAGATTAAGCCGCATATGCTGCTGAACTGCCTTAACACCATTTCAAGCCTTGCCCAGTCCGGCATGAACCGGCAAATAATAGATTTTTCCATGTATCTGGCGAAGTATTTTCGGTACACGACGCGCCAAAGCGACGCGCTGACCCCGCTGGAAAAGGAAGTTGAGCTTGCGGGGAATTTTATAGATATCCAGAAGGTGCGGTTCCCCGGGGCCTTTGAGTTTTCCGTTACGATAGAGCCGGGGGCGGAGCATTTTAACGTCCCGCCGCTGGTTATCGTCAGTTTTGTTGAAAATGCCGTAAAACACGCGCTTGTCGCTGACCGCTGCATTAAGATTTCAGTGACGGCTAGGCTTGCGGACGGTTTTTTGCATGTCGGGATTATTGATACGGGCGGCGGAATAAGCCCGGGTGTCTTGGAACGCATACGCAACGGCGAAGCCATGAGAGACCGCATGGGCGATCATCTCGGGGTATGGAACAGCCGCCGCAGGCTAAAACTGTATTACGGCGACGCCGCAATACTTGACATTCAAAGCGAGGAAGGGCAGGGCGCCTATGTTAGCCTAATAATACCGCCCGAATCGCATTTTATAAAGGCGGAGGGCCGCGATGAATATATTGATAGTTGACGACGAATCCGTCGCGATACAGGGAATAATCGACGGCGTTATCTGGGGCAGGCTCCCGGTGGAGCGGGTTCTGACAGCAGGGGGTTTTGCGCCGGCTGCCGATATCATACGGACCGAGCCGGTAGATATAATGCTCTGCGACATTGAGATGCCTGGGCGTAATGGGCTTGACCTCATCGAATGGACTAACGCGCACCGCCCCGACATTGTAACGATAATACTCAGCTGCCACGATGAGTTCCACTTCGCCCAGCAAGCCGTGAGACTGGGATGTATGGAATATGCTTTGAAACCAATCGACCCTTGCGTTCTTACTGAGTTAATTTTAAAGGCAATCCAGCGGAAACAGGACGGTAACAGCAACGAACGCTATCAGGCTTTCGGTAAGGCTTATTTCCGCAGCCTGGCCGACGGCGATGACGGCCAGCGCGAAACGCCGGTAAGCCTTGCCGAAGGCGTAAAAAGCTATATAACGGCCCATATAAGCGAGAACCTGACCGTTGCAGGGCTCGCAGAGGCCTTTCATTTTAGCCCGGATTACTTTTCGCGCCTGTTTAAGCGCGAGACCGGGCAATCCGTCATCGACTGCATAACCGAAATCAGGATAAGCCTTGCCGCCGGGCTTGTGAGGGATACAAGCGTCCCGCTGGCCCTGATTCCCGAAAAGCTAGGTCTGGACAGCTACTCATATTTCGTAAAGCGTTTCCGTCGGCGCTACGGCGTCTCCCCGAAGGAGTACCGGTCTAAAAACAACTAATAATTAACAGTTATCAAATACACGTCATTTACCCCGAGCTTCACTGAAAATCTTGCGTACCCATCCGAAAACGCATAATCCAGAGGTTCCTCAGTAAGCCCTGTTTGCTCCGTAAGCCGCTTAACCTCCGCTCGCGTCAGGTTATCGGGGCGCCCCATTTCTTCCCACACGCGTAGGGGATTGCAGTGGGTTTCGTCGATCCTCATATAAGCGGCAGACAATGGCCTTTCATCCGTTTCCACGGTTATAACCGCCTCATGGGGTTCAAGCCGGACGTTCTTCATCTTCTGCCGGAAAAGCAGTATCTGCAAAGTCTTTTCATCCCGGAAGGCGGCGATGCCTATTTCCCCCGCCGTCGCGCCGCCGCCCAAGTCCAGCCTTAAACCGGTCAGCCGGTCAAGGAGTTTTAGGGCGTAAAACGAAGGCTTAGGGATTCCGTTATTCGTAAGCAGCCCGAACCCGCCGTGAAACTCCTGCGGGAAATTGTGAAACTCCTCAAACAAATCACTGAAGCACCATATGGACGAGCGGTCTATGTTCCCCTCGGTATCCAAAGCGGCGCGGACAATGTAAGCCGCCGGTTTCCTTGTGTCGTTTGTATAAGCCGAGAAGGTGGAGTTTACATTCCACTCGGTATAAAAAACGGGCAGGCCTCTTGCCTGTTTCTTCACGATAGCGGCGTTGTCGCGGAAGACATTGTCGGGAATGTCCGTTGTTTCGGATTTATCAGGCAACAGATATCTCAGCGCGTCCAGCATGTCCCCGTCGGGAAGGTCTTTCAGAAGATCCGCGCTTCCGAAACCCTGAAAGGCATGGGGCCTTTCGTTCTGTTCGAGAAGCCCGTTAACGTCAATCATCCCGACAGGGTCCCCAGCATATTGGTGTGTGGACACAAAATCGACAGGCACGCTGTTTTCCCTGCAATAACTCAAGAAGCCGTGAATCCATTTGCTTGCCGAGGTTGATGGCCCCCCGACGCGAAGCCTCACGTCAACGGCCTTTATCGCTTCAGCGGTCGCCTGATACAGCTTGAAGTATTCTTCCTTTGTGCCAGAGAAAAACCCCCATAAATCCGGCTCGTTCCAGACCTCAAAATACCAGGAGCGCACCTCCGTCTCGCCGTACCTGCCTATCAGAAAGCGCATGAACGTCTCGATAAACCGGCTCCATTCACCGTAATCAGCCGGAGGGGTGATGTTTCCTTTGTAATAAAAGAAGCATTGCTTGTCCCCGGAGGCCAGGAGTTTAGGCATGAATGACAGTTCAACGAACGGCTTCATTCCGCAGTCCAGGATATTGTCATACACACAGGCAATCTTACGGAAGTTAAGCTCCCTGAACCGCTCCGCCCCCTTTAATGGGAACAGGGATTCCAGGCTGTTAAGCGGCTCCATGTCGTCGTTGAATATCCCGTGGAAGCGGACATAGCAGATGCCCAGCTCGTCGTGTATAAACCGCAGCATCTTCATGTAATCCGCCCGCAAGGCAAGAGGCGCGTGCCCGCTGCCGACGCAGAACTGCCAGTGCTTGTTATGCCTGCGTCCCGGCGCGTTTTTTGGTATCAAGAAGTCCATATGAACCTAACCTTTCACTCCCCCGAGGGTTATTCCTTTGGCAAAGAATTTTTGAAAGAACGGATATATTATAATCACCGGCACGATAGCCACCGCTGCGATCGTCATGCGTACCGTGACGCTGGGGAGCGGCGCTCCCGCGCCTACGATTTCCCCGGCTTTAGTCGCGAGGAACTGGATGTTGTTGTTGATCTTGTTAAGCAGGAGCTGTATGCTGTGCAAATTGGCGTCGGTTATATAATACAGGCCGTTTGTCCAGTCGTTCCAGTAAGACACCGCCGTAAGAAGCCCGATTGTCGCCATGATAGGAGCCGAGAGCGGCAAGGCTATTTTCCAGTATATCCGCAGCTGCCCCGCGCCGTCGATTTCGGCGGCCTCTAGGAGCTCCGGCGGGACGTTCTGAACGAAGTACGAGCGCATCAGCACGACCGTGAAGCCGTTAAGCAGTAAGTTCGGCACAATCAGCGCCCATATCGTATTCTTTATCTGTATTATATTGCTGTAGATCATATATGACGAGACAATACCGCCGTTAAACAGCATCGTAAACACAACCATAAATAGGATAACCTTGCCTCCGGGTATTTTCTGGGTCAAACCGTAGCCCAGCGTGGAAACCAGCAGCAGCGATACGGCGGTTCCGATAACCGTGACGAGTATCGTTACGCCGTAAGCCATGCCGATCAAGTCCCACTGGGCAAGGATGAACCGGTACGCCTCAAGGCTGAACTCCTTCGGCCAGAATTGATACCCGTAGCGCACGGCGGCGGCGTTGTCGGTAAAGGAACCG
>JAISVU010000155.1 GCA_031271375.1 Clostridiales bacterium
AAACCTGAACCATTCGCCCTTAGGCGTGATTCCCAGCGGTATCGGCTCATACCTCTCCTTATTCATATAGGAAATCACGCTGTAAGCGGATTCCAGTGACACTGCGTACTCCGGTGAACATCCCCCGAAGATAACGGCGATTTTTAACTTATTCACGTTGATTGCTCCTTTACAATAAAAACTCCCGTTCGGTATGTATCATACCAAAAAGGAGCTGGGCAAGGTTTAACATTTGCTTTGGTATTTATTAAGAAATACTAAATAAGCCTTGATTATTTATACTTATGATAATACAACATAATACCTCAAAAACAACATTCAGTTTGACAATACTTGACATTTAAAACGCATATGCTATAATGACCTTGTAAATTGTGGGGCGGTGTTAGGCCGGACTCTCGCAGGCACGCTTTCCCGGATTTTTGCGGGGTGTTCGAAAGGAGGAAGGCCATGTCTATAACTTTATCATGGTTTGAATTGCTTTATTTGATTCAAACAGCGATCTTGATATTCGTTACCTACAGAAACACAAAGAAATAAGCCGCCCTAGGCTAAGGATGCGGCTTGTTTTCCGTAACTGAATCTTGGTTCGGAGTTCGGTCACTCCACCGTCAAACGATTTACACTGAGAGAGCGTTTGTTGCTCTCTCTTTTATTTATACCCTTATTATAGTACGTCATTAATATCTTGTCAAGAATAAATTGGCAGCTCCACTGTAAACGCCGTTGACGCGCCGTCGCTTTCGGCGTAGATGCGTCCGCCGTGCAGCGTAACAATCTCCTTAGCAATGGCAAGGCCCAACCCCGCTCCGCCCGTGTCTGACGAACGCGCCGAATCCAGCCTGTAGAATTTTTCAAAAATAGACGCGAGCTTATCCTGGGGTATAGCCCCGTCGTTTTTAATCACTACGGAAACCGTATCGCCCGCGGCGCTGGCCGTTATATCTATCACACTGCCGTCGCTGCCATAAGCGGCGGCGTTTTTAAGGATATTGCTGAAAACACGCGCAAGTTTGCCGGGATCGCCGTATACCCTTAAATCCTCGGGAGCATGGACTGCGGCGCTTTTCCCGCTCAAGGAAAGCAACGGGTAAAACTCGTCCGCCAGCTGAACAAGCATATACCATAGGTCGATATGCTCCTTAGACAGAACAATCGTTTGAAGGTTATACCGCGTTATTTCAAAGAACTCGTCAATAAGCCTTTCCAGCCGGTACGCCTTGTCCAGCGTGATGCCCGTGTATTTTACCCTTTGCTCCGGCGGCATATCACGCGCTTCGTCCAGCAGGCTCAGATAACCGACGATGGACGTTAGCGGCGTCTTAATATCGTGGGCAAGATAGATGATAAGGTCATTCTTGCGCTGTTCCGCTTCACTTGCCAGCCTCGCGTTCCGTACCGCGTCCTGTTTTGCCTGGTTCATGCGGACCTCGATCTGTTTCAGCTCGTTCGGCATCTCGATGATGCCGTCCTCCCGCTCCGACAAAATTTCGCTGGCTTCAACGACTATGTCGATAAACCCCAGGGTTTTTCTCCAATAATAGATGAATAATACCGTAAAACCGGCGGTTCCGCAAAGGATGATCGTTAAAAAAAGATGTTCGTCTATCCATCTGAAGAACCGATACAGCGCATTCTCTTCCTGCCAAATAAACTGCCGCAGGATTATGCTTGAAATAAATAAAAAGGCCACCACGGCGATAATAAACACGATAAGGATGGCGAAGAACTTTATAATCATCGCCCTTGATATGTCATTTCCGAACCTTCTGCGCGGTTTATTTTTCAATTTTATAACCAACCCCCCACACGGTCTTGATGTATTTAGGGTTAAAGGCGTCGTCCATCTTTTCACGCAAATGCCTTATATGAACGGTTATCGTGTTGTTGTTTTTCGTAAAGTATTCGTCGCCCCATATCTGATGGAATAAATCCTCCGAGCTTACAACATGCCCCTTGCGCTCGCAGAGTATCCGCAGGATGGAAAACTCGGTCGGCGTAAGCAGCAGGGGCTTTTCGTTAAAAAGCACCTCATGCGTGTTCGTATCGATCACAAGCCCCGAATGCACGATAACGCCGTCGTCGGCCTTTGCCAGGCTCCCGCCGTATCTCTTGTACCGCCGCAGCTGCGCCTTTACCCTTGCTAATAGCTCGAGAGGCCTGAACGGTTTTGTGATGTAATCGTCCGCGCCGAGGGTAAGCCCGGTAATTTTGTCCGTTTCGGAATCCTTAGCGGTCAGCATTATAATGGGGAAGGTATAGTCGTCCCGTATCTTTTGACAGAGGGAGAGCCCGCTCATGTCCGGGAGCATGACGTCTAATATGGCCAAGTCAAGCTCCGTATGGCTTACGCACTCCAGAGCCCCCTCGGCCGTATAAAACTTGAAGACGGTATAATTCTCATTTTTAAGATATAGTTCAATCAGATCGGTAATCTCTTTCTCGTCGTCCACGACGAGTATACGCTCAGGCAAGCGCATAACCCCCTTAATCCTTCCGGGCATCTATCTCGCGCTCGGCTATGATACGGACAAAGCCCTCGCCGTCATTACCTGTCCCGGCTTGCGGGTCCTCAAGGTAATTATAGCGTAAATTGACGAAATTATCAAATGAATTAACGGTCATTCCGCTCATGCGGATTAATAAACGGATTGCATCTCGCGCCATGTAACTTATTTATTTTGTCGATAGCTTTTTCAAGAACCGCAACGCTTTCCTTGATTTTTCGCTCAAAGCCCCAATATATCCGATAGCAATGGAGAGCAGCAAATCAAGGTTTCGCAGTTGTTGCTTTTAAAATCTTTCTCTTCAGTTATTCTTATTATAACTCAATCATAAATATTGAGTGTTGTAGATGAGCGGGTATGTCCGGCCTTTGCCGCTACGTTACGTACATCGACGCCGTTCGCTATCATCTATGATATATTGATATGCCGTCGGCCTGTATGAATAGGTGGTTACTGTTCTGCCATATATCACCATGAGCAAGCCGCTGTTCCAGATACCAAACCTTATAATCCGACAGCACAGAGAATATAATCGGGGAGAGTTTCAAAGACCGTCTGTTTGTCAGGTTCTTAAGTTCCTTAAAGTTACAGTCATTCTATTCCAAGCCGCACAATTCACCTACCCGGCAGCCGGAGTAGATCAGGAGCAGTAAAGAAGCTTTAACCCGGATATCATCTTCTACAATCAGAGCTTCTACAAAAAGCCAGGCCTGTTCATCATCCAGATGCGCGGGTCCTTTTTGCGTAACTCTTGGCGCGTCCATATAATCACGGCTGGCTACGTTCCTATCAATTAACCGTTCCCGTGTCGCCTGAGTAAGTATTACTGATATGCAGCGGTGATAATGCTTTATCGTCTGTGGGCTTAAGGCACTGAGGTACAGAGGAAGGCGGTCGCTGTATTTAGGGTATAATGTGCGGTCTTGACTTTTTCGCCATCATCCATTAAACTCTTATCCTGGGGTGACGGTATGCGCGGCAGGGCGCGGGAATTGGCGGTAATGGGGATTATGCTGGCTGTTATGGTTTGCCTGACGGCTTTGGAGCATATGATACCGGGGCTGCCGTTCGCGCCTCCCGGCGTAAAACTGGGGCTTTCCAACATCGTTACGATGTACGTGCTGTTCTTTATCGGGGGCAGGCGCGCGCTTGTCCTTGCGGGGCTTAAATCCGGTTTCGTCTTTATGACAAGAGGTGTGTCCGCCGGGATTTTAAGCCTTTGCGGCGGTATCGCCGCCGTTTTGATTATTCTGCTGCTGTCCTCGGCGTATAAAAAAGCCTCTTACTTACTATTGAGCGTCGCCGGGGCGATAACCCATAACCTGGGCCAGCTCGCAGCCGCCCAGGCGATGCTTGGAGCCAATATCCTGGGCTTCTACTGGCCCGTTCTGCTGGCGTCGGGCGTGGTTATGGGCTCTGTGACGGGAACGGTCTTGCAGGCCGTTATGCCATATATAAAAAAGTTATTAGGAAACAGGGGTATCCGTTGAACGACTTAGAAAACTGCGGCTCCGCCGTTACGATAGGCAATTTTGACGGACAGCATATCGGTCACGCGCGGCTCTTTGAACTGGTTAAAGAACACGCGGCCCGGGTAGGCTTGGCGTCGCTGGTTCTGTCCTTCTATCCCCATCCGGCCTTTGTGCTAAGGAAGGATGGTTCGCAACAGGATTTCAAGCTCATCACCTCTTACGCGGAACGCCGCAGGAATATAGAAGCCCTGGGTTTTGACCGCTTTATCGAGCATCCGTTCACCGAAGATTTCGCGAGAACGGAACCGTGGGTTTTTTTGAAATTTCTCTCGGATGAAATGAACTGCAGGGCTTTGTATATCGGCGGGGATTACCGTTTCGGCAGGGATAAGACCGGTTCGATGGAGGACTTTTCGGGATATGCGGATGAGCTGGGTATTAAGGTGAATATCGTCCCGGATGTGGAAATGAACGGCGTAAAGGTTTCAAGCACCGCGATTAAGCGATTCATAATAGATAAAGATTTAGCCGGGGCCGCGTCCTTTCTCGGGCGGCCCTATGAGATAAGCGGCGTCGTGCGTCGCGGCTTCCAAAGGGGAAGGGCAATAGGATTCCCAACTGCTAATATCATCCCCCCGCCCGAAAAACTCCTCCCGCCCGACGGCGTGTATGAAACCCGCGTAAGCCTAAACGGTGCGGTTTATAAAGCAATGACGAATATCGGCAAAAACCCTACGTTCAACGCTGTTCGCAGAACCGTCGAGAGCCATTTGTTTGGTTTTTGCCAAGACATAACGGGATGTGAGATAAATGCCGCGTTTATCAGGTTTATCAGGGATGAGCGCAGATTCGTAAACGCAGATGAGCTGACAGAGCAGCTAAAAAGGGATGCGGCATTTATATCGTCAACATAGCGTAAGCCCTCTTGTGACGGTCACATAACTTCGTTAAAGTTCATGTCCTGCCTTATACAAAGGGCGATACACAGATCGCCCCTACGAACGGAAAACTTAAAGTTTGCTTTTGTATCTGTATTGCTTGACTTCACTTCGCGCCGAATATCGTTATCGCCCCGTCCTCAATCGTTATCCCGACCATTTCGGACGAATAGAAAGCATTGCTGTAGTCGGTTATAATATACATGAACCCGTAAACGCCGTCGGGCAGGGCTTCCTCATGGAACTCGGTATCATCGCCGACTGTAAAGACCTCGGCCTCGACGAACTCATCGCTCTCGGCCGTCATAAGGAGGGTTGTTAATCTCGTCGCCGGGGACTATGACAAGCTCTTCCTTCGCTGGAAGCCCGTTATCGATGACCGGAGACGCGGTCAGCATGTTATATCTTTCATCCGCGTAATCATAGGCCACGGCGAGGCTGCATAATCTGCCGTTGATAACAATGGCGCGGCGTCAGGGCCTATATCAAAAACGGCAAAGTCAACGCCGTACTCCGTATCCACCTCTACGGCCCAGTCTTCCAGCCCGTAGTCCGCCGCGCTCTCCATTTCTATTTCACCTACGTCGTACCAGTCTCAGCCGTCCTCGTACTCGACTTCCTCAAGGGCTTCGCCGAAATACCATTCAAGGAAAGCCTCATAGAACTCGGATTAGGTGTACACGTCGTCTATTTCGTAGTACATATTGACGAATTCATCAAAATACTCCCGCTGCGGCAGGGTTCCGCCGTATTCCCGCTTGTTCCAGAGCGTGAACGCCGAGTAATGCTCCGGCTCGGGATAGAACTCTTCTTCCTCCTCCGGCTGGGGTTCTTCCCCGACGGTCCAGTTCAAGAAATATGCTAAGATATGAATAAACGCCAGAAAATTACCAGCCAATACCTGCTGACGATGGAACACACTAAAAAGAGAAGGTTCAGCGGCATGACCAGCACCGTCATTACGCCGTGATGAAGGGCTACCTCCAAACGGGAGAACGCGAAAAGCATTCCGCGTACATAGACGAGCTTATAAACGCTGGCTACGAACCCGCCGAACGCCGTTACTGCGATAATATCGCGGCTAACACGATAACGGCGCACTACCTTTCCAGTAAGAGGGACAGCGCGGGCATAGTCGCCAAGTACGGCGGCGAAGCGCGGTTTGAAGCGGAGGGGAACGTGTTTCTTTCGTCGGTTGCGCTGGGGTTTAACAATGCTATAACCAATGTCGTCAACTTAACAGAACGGGCGGCTAATAGCCGCCCCTACGCAAGGCTTCAAGCAACAAATAACCGTAGGGGCGATTATTCAGGTTGCATGGCCGAGCAGTTGCCGTAGGCAACGCCCAGGCAATCGCCCGCTAAGTTGACGACATTGATGCTATAACCCTTGAAGCCTTTTGTTTTTACTCACTCCCTCAGCGCCCTTACCCGTTTCATTACGTCATTGGCCCCGCGCCCGAAATAATCGTGCAGAATCTCGTACTCGGCGTAGAGTTTTTCATATATCCCGGCGTTTTCCGGGTCGGGTAGGTAGACCGTGTCCTTGAGCTTACCCATAACCCTGGCGGCGATGAAGATATCGTCAAAGACCCCGGCGGCCACAGCGCCGAATATAGCCGATCCCAGGGCGGGGCCGTTGTCTGAGCCGCCTATCCTGACGGGCATGTTCAGCACGTCGGCGTAGATTTGCATTATCATCGGGTTTTTATGGCTGATACCGCCGCTGGCGTAGAACTCGTTGACGGCGACGCCGTTTTCCTGAAAGGTGTTTATAATCTTTCGCGTTCCGTAGGCCGTGGCTTCAACCAGCGCCCTGTACATGTCCTCGGGCTTGGTTTGCAGCGTCATGCCCAGCATCATCCCCGTCAAATCCACATCCACGAGTACGCTGCGGTTGCCGTTCCACCAGTCCAGCGCGACAAGCCCGCTCTGGCCCGGCTTTTGCCGCGCCGCCTTTTCGGTAAGCAGCTCGTGTACGCTTATGCCCCTTGCGGCTGCTTCGTCATGGTAAGACGCCGGAACGCAGTTGTCCGCGAACCACGCGAAATGATCCCCGACGCAGCTCTGCCCCGCCTCGTAACCGTAAAAACCGGGATATACCCCGTCTTCCACAACACCGCACATCCCCGGAACAACGTGTTCCTCCTCGCCCAATAATATATGGCAGGTTGACGTGCCCATTATAGCCAAAACCTTGCCCGGGCTGTCGATAGACAGGGCGGGCACCGTAACGTGCGCGTCCACATTGCCCACCGCTACGGCCGTTCCTTCTTTAAGGCCCGTCAACGCGGCGGCAGCGGCGCATATTCCGCCCGCCTTCGCCCCTAATGGCATAACGGGCCAGTTCAGTTTGTCCTCCGCAAGGTTTTCCAGGCGCGGATCCAGCGCGGCGAAGAAGGGCTTGGAAGGGTAGCCCTCCCGCTTATGCCAGATGGCCTTATAGCCTGCCGTACAGCTGTTCCGGCTCTGCACGCCGGTCAGCTGCCATATGATCCAGTCTGCGGCTTCTATAAAATAGTCGGCGGCGGCATAAACCTCCGGGGCTTCGTCCAGCGTTTGCCATATCTTGGGAAAAGCCCACTCGGACGATATCTTCCCTCCGTAACGCTTGAGCCACTCCTCGCCGCGTTCCTGCGCGATTTCGTTCAGTTTGTTAGCCTTGTCCTGGGCCGCGTGGTGCTTCCACAGCTTTATGTAAGCGTGCGGAACATTTTCAAACCCGGGCAGGAAGCAGAGCGGCGTCCCGTCCGCCTTGACCGGAAGGATAGTACAGGCCGTGAAATCCGTCCCGATACCTGCGACATCCGCGGGATTTATCCCGGTTTCTTTTATAACCGCCGGGATCGTGTGAGCCAGCACGTCCAAATAATCCTTCGGGTGCTGGAGCGCCCAGTCCAGGCCCAGCTCCGCGCCTCCGGGCAGCCGCCGTTCCATAACGCCGTGGGGATAGTCATAAACCGCCTGCGCAAGCTCCGCGCCGTCGACAGTGTCCACCAGCACCGCCCGCCCGGACAGCGTGCCGAAGTCAACGCCTATTGAGTAACGAGCCATGTTATCATGTCCTTTCTTTAATGAATTCCTGCATATCGGCATAAAACCGCCCAAAGCTCTTTGGGCAGCGTTTGAGTATTACATCAATCGAAATATTTTGGGCGATTTCCGCATATGTATCCCTATTAGGCTGTTTTCCTATGCTGTACAATACCCTTTTCAAGTAATTCTTTGGATGATTGCTTTCAGGGTCGTTTTCCTCTCCCCATATCTCTTCCGGCTTCTTTGGCAGTATTTTTTGATTTATTGGCGGCGAAAAAGCGTCCATATCGGACAGAAGCCAGCTTTCGATCATCTCTTTGGGTACGATGACGAGACAATGACATATCTCTTGCATTTCATTAGTGAATTGTTCTTTTAATTCCGAATATCTTTTATCATAATCATGATCCGCGTCCATATGATAAGCTATGTGTTTATACTTGTTTTTTACAGCAAACTTATACAACCTGTCAACAAAAGTCGTTTTTCTACGAGCTGCGGTTTTATTTGAAACTATTACTTTATGCTTTAATTCAGCAGTGGTTGTTTCTGTTATGTTCAGCTTAGTATTTATAGCCAGCTTTTCTATAAACACGCAAATAGGCCCGGAATCCGTTTCGCCTTCGCGGCAAAGGAGGACATTAATCACTTTAAATCCTCCTTATGCTTAGGATTCAATAAATCAAGTATTTCATCCTTGTTATAATTCATCCAAACCTCGCCGGGGTTAAACGCGTCTAATGTATCCTTCATACCGTCGGTTGAGAACATCGGCTTTGCGTGAACCCTGCCGTTCTCGTCACGCCACATGAACATGATTTCCTTTGGGTCAAGGTAGTTGACTACTAAAGGGTTATGGGTTGTAATTATAACCTGGCGGTTAGCTTTGTCGATTATTGTTTTGAATACTTTAATTAAATCCTCAAGGGAGTAAAGATTTATGCCATTTTCAATTTCATCAATAAGAATAAGGCCGTCTGGCTTATTTTCTCCTTCTTCATCATGTAAGACAGATATAGCCCCAAGCGCGATTATACGCAGCAAACCGTCGCTCATATGACCGGGCTTAACCGTGACCTTTCCTGTAGAATGTTTTTCTGTAAATGATAATCTAGTCAAGGGAACATTACCCATAGTACCCATAACACGCGTCCTTATCTCAACCGGATAATTTAAATAACCGCTTACAAATTTGTCGAGCTTCTTCCTTTGTTCGCTGTTTAATCTACTGATAAAAGCTGCCAACTGCCTTCCATTGGCACCTATATTTTCAGCATATCCGCGATTGCCGCTTGTACGCATAACAGCTGGCGAGAGGAGTTCATAATTTGTTGAGTATTCATAGAATGATTTGATTAAATATAAAACAGGATCGATTTTTTGTTTACCTAGGTTGGCAAATACATCTATGTTTTTAAAGAATGATGATTTTGTGGTCTTATTGTCATTCATTGCGTATAATTTACCTGTTGCGGCATTTTCTATCCTTTCAATAAAGACATATTCACCTTCAATATAGTTGACAGAAAAATCACATGAAGTGTCGTCTTGGCCGGGGAAGCTATGAACTACATTAAATGAAATAGGTTCGTCACGTATAGACCAAAACTGGCTTTTAAGGTCGCCAAACATCCATCTGCGTTCTCTCATAAATTCGTTCAAATCCCTTGTAGCAAACGACCGCACAAAATCAAGCGCCTGCAGCACGGTGCTCTTCCCGCAGGCGTTCGCCCCGATAAGCGCAGTGAACGGGGTGAACTCGATTTCAAAGTCGTCCAGCGCTTTGAAGTTCTTAACAGAGAGCTTAGATATCATCATTATGCCTGCCCTTCAAATGATCTCGGATACAGTATAACACATATCAAAATTATAATCAATTTTCAGCTTTAAAAACTCACTACAAAGCTATATAATAATGCCATGATCCAGCGAAAACCCTTCACAAAGACCGACATATTCATTCTTTCCGCGATCCTCCTTATAGCCGCCGCCGGTTACGCTTTTATGAACCGAGCGGCAGGGGAGGGCGGTTTGAACGCGCTCATTTACCTGGACGGGGAGCTTATGGAGACCGTGAGCCTTGACCGGGACAGCGCCTTTTCGTTAGAAACCCTTCCCGGCGTGGGCTTCGCGGTAAAAGACGGGGCGGCGGCCATCGTCCGCAGCGACTGCCCGGACCAGCTGTGCGTCCATATGGGCTGGCAGCGGTCCCCCGCCGGTTTCTCCGCCTGCCTGCCCAATAGGGTTACGTTGGTGATAGAGGAAGCGCGTTCCGCCGAGTATCAGCGTATTTTTACGGATTTATTCGATACGACCGTCGTCTTCCGCGCCGCCGCGAAAAACCCGGAGGAGTTTGACGCATACGCCGACGCGGTGTCGGACGAGCTGGGAAGGCTGCATAAACTTTTTGACGTCTACAATGATTACGATGGATTGAATAACCTAAAGACCGTTAATGCGCAGGCGGGCGTGTCCGCCGTCGAGGCCGACGCGGAGCTGCTGGATTTGATTGAGCTGGGCATTGAGGCATATGAGAAAAGCGGCGGCGCCGTGAATATCGCGATGGGGGCGTGTTTGTCCATATGGCACGATTACCGCGAGGACGGGACGGCCGTTCCGCCCGCCGAGGCTTTAAGGCAAGCCGCGCTTCATACGGATATCGAGGATGTAATAATAGACAGGGAGGCCGGAACTGTATTCCTCCGCGACCCCGAGATGTCGCTGGACGCCGGTGCGCTGGCGAAAGGGTTCGCGGTGGAGCGGGCGATGGAAAGGGCGACTGAGGCCGGGATGGAAGCGGGGCTGATCAACGCGGGCGGGAATGTGAGAACCGCAGGGACGCCTTCGGATGACCGGGACGGCTGGAACGTGGGAATTCAAAGCCCGGAACTTACCGGGTTTGACGATGGAAACCTTGCCGGCGCCGTCCGCGTTAAGGACGCCGCTGTGGTTACCTCCGGCGATTATCAGCGTTTTTATACCGTTGACGGCATAAGGTATCACCATATTATCGACCCGGAGACGCTGATGCCCGCGCGCCGCTATTCCTCCGTTACTGTGATACACCCGGATTCCGGCATAGCCGACATGCTATCGACCGCGCTGTTTATCATGCCCATTGACCGGGGAAAGGCCCTGCTTTCGGAGTACGGCGGGGAAGCGATGTGGATATACCCCGGCGGCGCGGCGGAAATGACGGCGAACTTCGGAAGCTAGAACTGTAGGGGCGACTATCAGTCGCCCTTAGAGACGAGAGCCGAGAACCCAGAGACCAGATGGTTACTTTAAGAAAGGCGCGAATCATACGACTGCCGGTCTTTTTGCAGTAACTATCTGGTCTCTGTTATCTTCTTTTTCTGTTTTCTTCTTTTGCCATCAGCGCCGCACCATACGAGGGCGGCGACTTGGGCTTTATAAGCCTCGCCTCAGGCAGAGCCTCCGCCATCATTTCGGCGAAACGTATATATATATACGTATTGTTCGTCAAAACCCCGCCGCCCGTGGTGATTTCAAATCCCCCGGCAAAGCCCAGCTTCCGCGCCGCAGCCGCGCCTAGCTCCGTAAGGCTTTGTGCCGCCGCTTCCGCTATCTCCGCCGCGGCTTCGTCGCCTGCCGCCAGCGCGGGGCCTAGCAGTTCCGCGAACGCCGCTATATCCTTTTTATCCTTATAAGCATATATAACAGGCACCAGGTCCGGCACATCGGCAAGGCCCAGCCTGCTTAAAACCTGCCCGGTCAAAACCGTCGGGCGGGCAAGGCC
>JAISVU010000178.1 GCA_031271375.1 Clostridiales bacterium
CCGCCCCTGTTTTACAAAAGAATCATCCCACGACTTTCCCGAAAACACGCAAAGAATCAAACTCGCCTAACTCAATCGGGTCATACTTTTTGTTAAGCGAGATAAGTTCGGCCTGTCCAAGCCGTTTGATAAAAGCGTCGCCGTTTAACAGAAATATGCCAATATCACCAATGTCAAGCGTCTGCTGCTCCCTGATGAACACGATCTGGCCGTCAACAAAGCGCGGTAGCATACTGTCCCCGCTTACCCGGACAGCAAAATCCGCTTCGTCCGGCACCGTTTCGTCCACCTCAAAATCTTCGTAATCATCGCTGTCAAGGAACTCACCGAAACCGGCCGCAACTGGAATATTGTACAGCTTTATATACCGGCGTGATTGTCTGGAATCTTCGTCAGCCACGGCTTCTCTAAACAGAGTATTTTCTAAGAGCATAGCTATGTATTCCTTAACACGACTTTTACCGAGCGAGTTTAGCTTTTGAACATCGTCGCGCGAGATAGCCGCCTCGCCGCGAAATGTTTCCTGTATATCACGGACGCCGTAAAATTCGCATAGCAGCAAAAATTGCTCTATGGGCGGCATGGCTTTTCCGTTTTCCCAACCAGATATATTTTTGACGTTATAGGCTTTGCCCGAATGTTCGCAGATGAAATTCGCCGCCTCAAGCTGTGTGTAGCCATTGTCTTTCCGCAGCTTTGCTAATACCTCGGAATAATTCAATATCTATCACCCCAATACTAAGTATATACCCTAACAGAGTAAAAATCAAGCAATTAGTCTATAATTTTACGACATTTTCATCTTGACATCTAAAAATTTTAGATGTATAGTAAAAAGACACTGAGGAACAGAAACGTAAGTTTTGAAAACACACATGCGCGTAACGCGCGGAATACCGCTATGAACACAGTTGCTCACATTGACGCTAATTACTACTATGGACAAATAGAGGCTTTGTTCCGTCCAGAAGTACGGGGGAAAGCCTTTGTCGTCGGCGGAGATCAGGAATCACGCAAAGGCATCGTGCTGACCAAATCGCCGCTGGCAAAGAAATTTGGCATTAAGACAGGCGTTTCGATACGGGATGCCCTCAACGTCTATCCCAAGCTGATTGTAATCCCGGCCAATTACCCTTTGTATCTGTACTTTTCACAGCGTATGCGGGAAATCGTACTGCAACATACCGATACGATTAAACCTTTTGGCTCGGACGAGATGTGGGCGCAGCTTTACGGCGACCGCGAGACAGTGAGAAAAACCGTAACAGCTATCCGACACGACATCTGGAAGCAGCTTTGCCTCACCGTGTCAGTCGGCATCGGAAACAACTTGCCATACGCGAAGCTGGGCAGCGATCTTGCGCCGAACAACGGCGTCTGCGAGTTATGGAATGATGAACAGGAAGAAAAAGTCTACCCGTTGCCGGTTTCCGATCTCCTTTATGTCGGACAGGCGACAACAGAGAAATTCAATCGCTACGGCATCCGTACAATTGGCGATCTGGCACGAACCGATCCGAAGCAAGTTTGCCGGATTGTAAAGAATAAGACGGGGGAATCTCTTTGGGAAATGGCGGTCGGCCAAGACAGAACGACCGTCGCCAGTATAGAGAGCATTGATGATATTAAATCAATCGGCAATTCCAACACCATGCCCCGTGATCTTGAAGATGATAACGATATACGTGCAGCGTTCTATATGCTGGCTGAATCAATATCGGAGCGTATGCGGAGTAACGGATTTGAAGCGACGGTAATCAAAATATCGCTTAAAGATAATGACCTCTATGGATTTACGCGGCAGACAAAGCTGACGCGCCCCACTAACCTGACAGCGGAACTGGTTCCCGCAGCTATGGCGCTGTTCAAGCGGCACTATCGCTGGTCTAAGCCTATACGCGCACTTGGTATATGCGGGGCTGATCTTATTCCAGAAGATTCGGTGTTTCAGGCCAGTCTGTTTACCGATGAGAAAAAGCGCCAAAAAACAGTCAGTTTAGAGCGCAGTGTTGACAGGGTGCGCGGTCGGTACGGACACTTTGCGCTCCAGCGGGCGGTATTAATGCATGAGCGGCTAAAGAGTGTCAACGCGAACAACGACATCGGGGATGCTCCCACTTTTTATTCCTACTAATCGAGGTGATTTGCGTGGCAGACAAAACCGTCATCTACTGTAAACAGAGCGGCGGGCCGCTTATCCCTTTAACCGTGCGAATAGAATGGCTCTCGGACGGCACGATAAATCCGCTCATGTTCTGGACGCCGGACGGAACGTGTTATGAGGTTATCGGCCATTCTACGGGCGTCAAAATTGCCTTTCTAAAAGAGCGGGGCGTGGGTCTGCGATGGAAAGTTCGTGGCGAGATCATCGAAACGCCAGACCCGGAAACAGACGAATTATTGCATATGCAGCATGAAACCTACCTCTACCTTGCCGACAAGAGATTTTCTGAGAGAAACATCATTGACGAGCGGTACGGACACACCGGCAAGGAGTATATTCCCGTGACACTGGACGTTTTCCCGGACGGTGACTATGAGCTTATCTATTTTTGGGCGCACGGGTCGCGGTACATGGTAGAAAAAACTGCCGACGTCGATAATCGCGGCTCTTTCAAAGCGGGTGGCGTCGGCATATGGCACAAGGTTGAGGCGCGTTTAATCAATGCCGACAATGACGATGACCCTAATCCGCTGGTTAGCGTCAGGCGCACCGCCGCTGTCTATCTTGAGCTTAACAAGTGGTTTGTTCGCATTGCGGAAACCGCGTGAATTATATAGCTTGCTGTGATATACTAACTACACGGGGGTGATTTTATCTGCGCTCGATATACGGTGTTTACAGAAGAAGAAATCATTGAAATGAAAGCAATAATAGCCGAGGTTAGTCGGAAGTTTGGAGATGGTGCCGTCAGGATGGGGGAAATCTACCCTACAAACACCGCGCCAATCCTGACACTGGCAGATAATCGCCTTGCGCCTATCCCTGTTACATGGGGTTATCCGAAATGGGATGGCAAGGGCGTACTCATCAACGCGCGTAGTGAAACCGCGCTGGAAAAGCCTATGTTCGCAAAACCCTTGCTTACTCGGCGCTGTGTGATTCCATCCACTGGCTTTTATGAGTGGGCGTTAGAAGATGCTGTAGAACCGCAGCTTTCATTGTTACCCGGTGACAATAAGTCAAGCGGCAAGGCGGCGAAAGTAAAGTTGCTGTTTCGGCGTCCAGAAGAAACCATGCTATATATGGCGGGCATGATGAACACGTTTACAGACAAAGACGGGAAAGCGACGGATGCTTTTATTATCCTCACCACAAGCGCCAACGCTTCAATGAGCCCTTTTCATGACAGGATGCCAGTTATCTTATCATCAGACGAACGCGAGGATTGGATAAACAACGAAAAATTCATGCGGGAAGTCATATCACGCGAGTGTCCGAAAGTGGTTTGGGCGAGGGCAAGCTGATATATTATCATGTAGCTTAAACTTACCCTTACCTCTATTACAGAATACAATTTACATAGCCGTCCGGCTCACACCGGGCGGCTTTTTCTATTGAAGGGAGTGGTTTTATTGCCAAATCCATAAGACAATATACCGGCGTTATTAAGGCAGCGCCCGAATTGGGTTGCGTGGGGCGTCCGCGACGCGCCGCCGAAAAGCCCGTTCAATCCCGCAAGCCTTTTATCCGGCAGACCGTTGCCCGCAAAGGCAGGAGTGCCGGAAACATGGGGAGGCTACCGAGCCGCCGTCGAGTGTGTGGAGCGCGGGCTGGCGCGAGGTGGGAGCAATCAAGAAAACACACCTTTGCGATTGAGGATGGGAGGCGATATAGTTACAATAAAAACGCACGGGAGGTATGATTCATGGGCGTGGAGCAAAAGATTCTTGATGGCTTCGCAACGCGCGTAGAGGACTGTTTCTTTGATATTGACAGCGATATTTGCGTAAATCTGCGAGACACGGACAGCGACTACTTGGAGTTATGGAATGAAACCGTAGAGCTACAGCGGCGATTCCCTGCTATCCTACAGTTTATGGAGAGCGGCGGCGA
>JAISVU010000205.1 GCA_031271375.1 Clostridiales bacterium
GTGAGGGGACTGGCCGCGCCACGGAAGGACAGTCGCTTTCCTTCCTCGACAGGATACGCAAGCTGCGGAAAAAGAATAAGCGGCTAAAAAAGAAGGCTAAACTGCTTAAAAAGGCTGTAAAGTCTATGGAGCGGGAACACTCAGAGCCTGCGGCGGGAAACAATGAAGCCAAGGCTTCTGACAATAAAGAAGAACGCCCCTTTTTGAAAAGATTGGGCGACGCGCTTGTTAAAGCGATCCCAGCCATAGCGACAACTATTGTTGGGTTGGCGGCTAAGGCGTTTTTCGGGGGATTTTTCACGAAGAAGGCGCTTGCATGAGCGATACCCCTGATACCCCTAACTGGTATCTCAAAGATGATGACGACAAACATGTTTCTACCTTTATCCCCAGAGTGCTGGGCCTGATCAATGTAGTCAGCACCACGGGCGTGAAGGAATCTGTTCAGCTAGACTTGCTATTTAGCGATAATCAGAGTCGTAAAGCGACTGTTCTATTGTCAGAAGTTGCCCAGATAGATTGGTTTAAGATTGACAAACGATGCCTCGTCAATCCCCATTACCGTAAAGCCGGGGAGTATATCGCGAATATGATCCGCGCAGGACTAAGTAACGTTAAAACGGAGACGCGGTACTGCATCGACAAATTAGGGATTCGGCGCGTTGGCGATAATAGGCTCGTGTACAGAGCGGGAGACCGGGTTATTACCTGGCCTCCCGCAGAGGAGGCCGACCCAAAGCGTGAGTTGGAGCCGCTTCCCTTCACACTTGATATTGACAAAAAGCTTACCCCCAAGGAAGCGTTTAAGGGGATGAATGAACTTATCAGCTTGAGCCCAGAAATCGGGAGAGTGCTTGTTGCGCACACCATCTCCGGCATTACGAGGGCGGCATTTATAGACGCAGGAATCACGCCGTGTGCTGTGCTGATCGTCGTTGGTGAATCCGGGATGCTTAAATCGCATTACGTCCCGCACATGGTGCAGTTGTATAACCGCACCAATGAGATTCGTGCTGTTACTCGTTTTAATTCTACCTCGCGTTACATTGAGGACGTTTTATATGAATATTGTGAATGTACGGCGGTAATTGACGACCTGCATTCAGCTGAAGCGCGAAGCATCAAACGTACAAACGAGACAACGGCGGAGGAAATCATACGCCGAATTAGCGATGATACCGGACGCGGACACAAAGAGGGTAATGCTTTGGTGCAGAAGAAATTCAGGGGCAACGTCGTGTTTATAGGCGAATATGTCATCGGAAAGGAATCTACGGTGCCCCGCGCTCTGGTAGTCAATCTGACAAGGCCGCCGGACGGAAGTATCCTCGATAAATACCAGCGCCATCAACCGCTCCTCGTGTCAACCTTCTATCATTATTTCATTGAGTGGTATGTCAGGCGCTATGACGACATCTGTAAGGGGATTGACGCAGAACTAACCAAGCAACGTGCGGCGACCACGGCTTCGGATATTCATGGGAGGCTGCGTGATACGCAGTTCTACTTGAACGTCTCGTTTATGCTTCTTATGGAGTTCTGTAAAGATTCCGGATTTGTCACGGCGGCGGACGCACGGGTAGAATACCTTTCTTTTGAAAGGCAGCTTGCATATCTGATTGAGGCGCAACAGGCCCGGTTCAAGGCGAGTAAAGCGGAGGAAGAACAATTAGACTACCTGAAGCTCATCCGAAGGCTTTACAAGCGCGAAAACTTCCGGCTCGCCGATAGCCCGGAAACCTTCGATCCTGAAATACATGATGGCCTGATTTATTACGAGTGCTTGTGCCTGCGCGGTGATTGTCTTGAAAAAAGGCTCCGCAGGGTTGATAAGCGCATTAACATCAATGACGTTATTAGGGAACTGGCGGATCGGGGAGCATTAAAGCGGGTACAGGATAAGCGTTCTGTAAAAATTTCCACCTTGAATAAAGACGCGGGCGCTTTACGCTTCTATGCGATATGGCTGTATGAACTTGTCTAAGCCCCTATGCAATCGGGAAAGGAGGAACCTATAATGGCAAAGCCCAAACCTATCGAAATATCCGTAACCACCGTTTTTGATGGCAAGCAAGATGGCCGTCAGGTTTTTATCGACCTCATCATTAAGAGGCGCAGGGACAAGATGAGCCTTGAATCCAAGCCTCAAATCGGCTATAATAACAGTAAGGTTTTCTCCGATGTGCGTGTCGTGTGAAAGGAGAAAATCACATGAATAATATATTTGTGAATGACACGCACGCGGAGTCGTATATAAGCAATCCATCGAATGTGAGGGCGGCGGTTTACTGCCGCCTTTCCAAAGACGACGGCGATTATGACAGCGATAGTTCCAGTATCCAGACACAGAGAGCCATGCTCGAACACTACTGCACCCAACAGGGCTGGGAAATTGTGGCTGTTTTTCAGGATGACGGTTTTACAGGCTTGAACATGAACCGCCCCGATTTACAGCGCATGTTAAAAGCGGTAGAGCGCAGGCAGATTGACGTAATCGTTACAAAAGATTTATCGCGCTTGTCCCGTAACTATATTGAAGTCGGTCAGCTTATGGAGGAAACTTTTCCAAGAAACAGCGTCCGCTACATCGCGATTAACGATGCTGTGGACAGCGATCGTGAGGGTGCATACGATATGACGCCCTTCAGGGCAG
This sequence comes from Clostridiales bacterium, assembly GCA_031271375.1. Classification (GTDB taxonomy): domain Bacteria; phylum Bacillota; class Clostridia; order Lachnospirales; family WRAX01; genus JAISVU01. Next base: position 2,654 of record JAISVU010000205.1, read on the forward strand.
TTATGAATCAAATGTACTCGGCTGACGTATCAAAGAAGGTACATTCCGCCTATGTCACAAAGGCGCGTTCCGGGCAGTTTACGGGTTGCCTTGCGCCCTTCGGCTACAGGAAAAGTCCCGATGACCACAACCTGCTTATTCCAGATGAGGAGACGGCTTGGATTGTAAAGGCAATCTTCGACTACGCCAGAGAGGGCAAAGGGCCGAACGCAATCCGCCGTAAGCTGGAGGATGCTGAGATCCCAACGCCTACATGGTGGAACCGGCAGAAAGGGCTTCGGGACAAAACAACGAAGTTTGAACGCGAGAACCCAGAAACTGGCCGCTTCATATGGGACTTTACCACCATCAAGGAGATACTGTCAAACCCTGTGTACATAGGGGCGATAGCGTCTCAAAAAACGGTTTACAAGTTCAAAACAGGGTGGATCAAGGACAAAAAGCCCCATGAGTGGATGATTGCAGAGGATATGCACGAACCGCTTATAAGTAGGGAGATTTTTGGTCTGGTACAGGAAAAGGTCAGAAGCCGTCAGCGACCGGACGCGTTCGGTAACTACAGTATATTCGCGGGAATTATAAAATGCGGACAGTGCGGCGCAACGATGAATGTTCGCAGGGCGAATCAAAAGGGTAACGAACGCATTTATACCTGTGCCAGATATAACAAGTACGGTGTGAAGCATTGTTCACAACACCGCATCAAGTACGATGTTCTTTACGGCATCATTCTTGAACAAATACGAAGCTACGCTGTCAAAGCTTTGGAAGACGAGAACGAAGTTCTGAAGCAGCTTGCCAGGCAGAGCAAGAATGACTACTCGGACGAACGCAGTATCGTTGAGAAGGGCATTGCTGAAGATACCGCCCGGCTTGTCACACTTGACAAGCTGATTGCCAAGTTGTATGAGGATATGGTTGCTGACCGTATCAGCTCCGATAACTTCAATGCCATTCTTGCAAAGAGCCAATCTGAGCAGAAAGCGCTGCGTGACCGTTTACAGCTTAGCAAGTCCCGGTTAAATGACAACAAGCAGGAACAGGACGATACATCACGGTGGATTGAACTGATAAAGGAGTACGCTGATATCCGGGAGCTGGATTCGGCAACCCTGCAACGGCTGATTAAAAAAATCGTTATTCACGAGGATACGGACGGCGGGACAGTACGTCAGACCGTGGAGATACACTTTAACTTTATGAGTCAGCCGGATAAGTGTAAGTTGATACGGGAGTAATCCACTCCCGTATCCTCCCCGGAACGTTACAACTATTTGGACATCAACCACTCAAGCGGAGAAAGTCTTTGCAACCCTGAGAAATGCAGGCGTTGAGGCACATTTATTATCAATGGCAAATTTTCTTCCATCTACTTAGGCATGACGTGTTTCATGCCTTGCGATTTCGCTCCGGGATTATCGTTCCCATAGCCTTCTAAGAGGTTGATAATGCCCCACACGCCGAGACCGGCTCCAAGGGCGATGACAAGGGTTTGTAACACATTGATACTTTCCGCGAAGAACTCCATATATGCTGTTGTAACCCGGACGCGGATTGAGGTTTTGCGCGC
>JAISVU010000214.1 GCA_031271375.1 Clostridiales bacterium
CGGAATGCGGCCGTCCCCCGGGGACACTACGCCGGACTCCAGAGCAAGCAGCCTTGTCCCCCCGGGGCACATCATCAGCGCGGCGGCCAGCGCCGCCAATATTTTTAAATATTTTCTCATAAACACCCCGCCCCTGTCATAAGAGCCTGTTTAGGATCTCCATTCCGACGTCTTTCCGGCGTCTTTTCCGCCATACGTCGTCGCGGCGGCTTGGCATAATTCCCAGGTATGCCGGCGCCGCCGCTCCTAGTCTGGCGAAAAATCCGCTCGGAAATCCGCCGAAAGCGAGATCCTAAACAGGCTCTAAGAGCTTAACTAAAATCCTTTTCTGCATGTTCCGCATAATCCGCTCGTCCGTCTCGGTGTGATGGTCATAGCCCATGAGATGCAGCAGCCCGTGTATCGTCAGGAACGCCAGCTCCCGCTTGATTGTGTTGCCGTATTCCCTGGCCTGTATTACGGCCTGGTCAAAGCAGATGATAACGTCGCCGAGAACGCCGCCCTCAGCCGGAAAGCTCAAAACATCCGTTGGCCGGTCCAGGCCACGGTAATGCCTGTTCATCTCCTGTATTTCGTCCAGCGAGACAAATGTGAAGCTGACCTCATCGCCCTGCGGCGAGGCGGCCTCAAATGTTTTTTCCGCGGCGGTTTGGATCGCGCCGTAATAGTTTTCCAGGTTCAAACCGGTTGTGTTGTTGATAAGGATATTCATGTTTGTTAGCTCCAAACCTATGTTTTATCCGGTTAAGCGTAATTATACCACAAATGGCGCAAGATGTGTAAAGCATATTAATCATTCATCCTTACCGGCGGCGGGCGCGGCCGCCTCCTCCGTTACAGGCTTGACCGGCGCGGCAGTCTCCGCGGACACTTTGGGCACCGGCGCAGTTTTACCCGTTGGAGCGGCTTTGGGTATGTCGGGTGTTTTTGCTTTTGCGGCGGGTTTTGACGGTTTTACCGTTTTAACCGCCTTTGCAGGCGTTGACGCCGCGTCCCCGGCTGTAGGATAGGCGATGCGCTCATGATGCATGCCTCTGAACACACGTACAAAGGCGGCTACGATATCGTCCAGCTCGCCGATGTTCAGGCGGCTTTGCCGCAGGCGGTTTTCGTCCAGCGCTGTTTTTACAAGGCCGCCGATAAAGGCGCTCAGCTTCCCCTCCTCCGTACAGGAGGGCATCACGGAGCGCACCGCGGCCTCTACGATATCCGCAAGCATGACCACTGCGGATTCCCTGCTGGTAGGGGCGCTGTAATTATACTTATAGTCCGCCTCGTTGACGTCATCATCTGTTTCGGCGGCCTTTTTGGCTTTGTGCAGAAAATAGGTCTGAATGCTTTGGCCGTGGTGTTCCTCAATAAACTTACGCACGGGCTTTGGCAGTTTATGCTGGGCGGCCAGTTCCAGGCCCGCCGCTACATGTTCGATTATAATTTTCGCGCTCATACGCGGTTCAAGGCTGTCGTGGGGATTGACGCCGTCGGTGACGTTTTCGATAAAATACTGGGGATAGTTGAGCTTCCCCGCGTCGTGATAATAGCCGCCGATCCGGGCCAGCGTATGGTTGGCGCCTATTGCGTAGCAGGCGGTTTCGGCCAGGTTCGAGACCATAAGGCTGTGATGGTATGTGCCGGGGGCTTCGATGGTTAGGCGGCGCAGTAACGGGTTGTTGGGATTGGCCAGATCAACCAGTTTGATTGTGGTGATGAACCCGAAAGCCGTTTCCAGAAACGGCAGAACGCCCACGCACAGCACCACGGAAAAGACGCCGTAGAGCGCGGCTATCACCGCAGTGTCCCACATATATTTCGAGACGCCGCCGTTCACGACCAAAAAGACCGCGCAGACCGTGACGCCGCAGAAGCCGCTGATAATCGCGGTGACCGAGAGCATTTTATTGCGTTCGGTTATCAGCCTGGCCATGAACGCCGAGAACAGGCCGCAGATGATGAAAAACAAGACGAACATTATGTCGCCGCTGCATACGACGGACGTTATAACCGACAGGCCGACGGAGAAACCCGCCGCCAGCCCTTCGTCCAGCAAAATCGCGGTCAGCATCGTAAACAGTATTATCGGCATGAACACGAAGTTCATGCCCTCTAAAAACCGCGCCAGGATCACCGCCGCGCAGTAGAGGCTGAACAGCAGAACCACGTTTTTACGCTCTTCCAGCTTGCGCCCGTAGGCCGTGGCGAAAAAGAGAATCAACGCCGCGAACATCGCCGCGATGGCCAAAACGGATCCCGCGATTTCCGGCAGCTTATTATAGACGGCGGAGCGTACCAGGTTCAGGCTTTCCAGAACCGCGAAAATCTCCGGGGTTATTAATTCCCCCTCGCGGACTATATTTTGCCCCCTGTGGATAATGACCGGAGGCACCGCGTCCATCGCGTCCCGGGCGGCCTTTTCCATGCTCGCTTCGTCAATGAAAATATTGGTTTTAAGAATCTGCGTGATTATATTATATCCCGTATTCTTGACCGCCGTGTCCCATTCGTCGATCATCGCCAGCTCGTCCTTGACCGCCAATGAAACGCTGTACAGCGCGTCCTCTTTAATGCCCGACGCCATTCTGGCCTCGGTTATGCCCCTGACCGTATCCCGGAACATATTAAAGACCGCGCTGTCGCAGGTTATCATAAAGTTAAACTGGCTGAACGTTGAAACGTCCAGGCTCAGAGCAGCCCGGTTCAGGTTCTCCACCGGCACAGGGCCTTGCCGGCTGTCAGAAGTCGGGTCGATAACCGGGTTGTGCTGCCTGCGCATCTCCTCGATGTCGCGGAAAAAGGCGTCCAGTTTGTCCATCGCGGCCTGGGTCACGCCGTTGTCCTGCTTATAGATCGGATTGGCCCGGGCGTCCCTGGCGGCTTCTTCGCGCAGCGCCTGCGTCGCCCATTCGTTTACCGTTTCCACCGGCGACTGGATCAGCCTTTGGGAGATAGTCCCCTGCTCTATATCGTATCCCTCGCCGGTCAGCCCGCCTGTGAGAACGCAAACAACGCTGGTCAAAAAGGCCAGCCCCAAAAAAATCGCGTTAAACAGCGAACGCTTCCGTATTCCGTTCATTAAGCGGCGCAGGCCGCTTTCTCTTGTGTCCGGCATATGCTCTATTTAAACTCCAAAAACTTATTCATATGTACTGTCAATAACCCCTTATCACCCTCTGCGCAGAGCGCGTATCTCTCCTTCGGCGTCTCGTACTCCACGCGCTTGCCGCGCTCGAAGCCGCCGGTCATAGGCTGGAAGGTCATGTAATATACGGTGTAGGCCTTCTTTGAGGTCGTCTTAGCCTTGACCTCCAGGCGCTTCGCGATGACGACGGCCTCCGTATCCACGGGCGGAAAGAGGCGGAGCAGCAGCTTTCGCACCAGTTTCTCCGCGAGCCACATCGCGAACGAAAGAGCCGCCGCGGCCGCGACGATGACAATCAGCTGCCGGTTAAACGCGGACGTATCAAAAATGCCCAACACTATCAGGTCTTTCTGCCCTCTCTGGCTCTGATTCTTTTCTTATGTTCGTATGACTCGTAGGCGTTGATTATCTGCTGAACCAGCGGATGGCGCACCACGTCTTTGTTCGTGAGAAGGGATATCCCTATCCCGTCGATGTTCTTCAAAATCCGTACGGCTTCCTTGAGGCCCGAGCGCTTGCCCTCCGGCAAGTCTATTTGGGTTATATCGCCGGTGACGACCGCCTTGGAACCCATGCCGATGCGGGTCAGGAACATCTTCATCTGTTCCGCCGTCGTGTTCTGTGCCTCATCCAGGACGATAAAGGAGTTGTCCAATGTCCGTCCGCGCATGTATGCCAGCGGCGCGACCTCCACCGCGTTCTTTTCCATGTTCTTCAAAAAGTTTTCGGAACCCATTATATCATAGAGCGCGTCGTACAGCGGCCTGAGATAGGGGTCAACCTTCTGCTGCAGATCCCCCGGCAGGAAACCCAGCTTCTCACCGGCCTCTATCGCGGGCCTGGTCAGGATAATCCGGCTTACATCGCCGCGCTTGAACGCGGCGACGGCCATTGCCATCGACAGATAGGTCTTACCCGTCCCGGCGGGGCCGACGCTGAAGACGACGGTGTTCTTGCGCATCAGCTCGATATAACGCTTTTGGCCCAGTGTCTTGGCCTTAATCGGTTTCCCCGAGACGGTCAGGCACACCGTGTCGTCGCTCATCCGCTCAATGTCGTTAAGCTCCGCCGCGTCTGTGACATAGGTGTTAATCAGGTAATTGACCTTCTGGTCGTCGATGAGCTCGGACTTCTCCGCCAGCTTGACCATAGTGCGTATCACAGCCTCGGCCCCCGACGTCCCCGCTCCGCCTATGATATGAATCCCGTCCTCGCGGTTTACGATATGCACGGAAAAGGCTTTTTCAATCTTTATCATGTTCTCGTCAAGGCTCCCGAACAGGCCCATCAAGCTCCCGTTGTCAGGCGCATGGATTACTTTTCTCTGTTGTTCCATTGAACCTCCTGGTAATAATCA
>JAISVU010000225.1 GCA_031271375.1 Clostridiales bacterium
TCGCAGTGAGTATTATTGACATTACGACGGTGATAACGGTTATAGTGATAGAATTCAATAAATACCTTAGCATAGGGACGCCCGTGTCGGAAGCCAGGTCGTAGATCATCTCAAAGTTATCCAGCGTCGGCTTCTGCACGATAAACTGCGGAGGGAAACGGAACAGCTCGTCCAGGGGCTTGAATGCCTGGTTTACGATAAACACGACCGGCAGCAGCATGAACAGCGCCAGCGGCGTAAGGATTATATAAAACTTGAGCTGCGATTTGTCAAACCGCTTAGGATTGATTTTCGTCCCCTGGAAGTTCGCCATCTTATTCCGTCTCCCCAAAGAATCTGTACGCCACCTTAGAAAAAACCCAGACTATCCCCAATAACGTAACGGACAGAGCGGCGGCGTAGCCCATTTCATAGCGCAGAAACCCGTAATCCTCGATATGGTTCGTAATCAGCTGCCCCGCGTTCTGCGGGGTGGGGTTGCCGCCGGAGAGCTGCGTCCCTATCGCGCCGTTGTTGAACGCGCCGACGATCGCCATCACCGCGCCGAATAGCATCTGCGGCTTTAACGAAGGTATCGTAATGTAGATGATCTCCTGAAAACGGTTGCGGATGCCGTCCACATAGGCGGCCTCGTACAGTTCCTCGTTAATGTTGAGAATACCTGCCAGCATCGCTAGGAAACCTATGCCCATCGCGCTCCACAGCGATACAAGGATCATTATCGGCATTAGGTACTCCGGCGACTGCAGGAACTGTATCGGCTGCGTAATCAAGTCGTTCTGCCTCAGCAGCGCGTTGATGTAGCCGTTCTGATCCCCGGAGAAAATCGTGCGCCATATGACCGAGATGAACACGCCCCCCGCCATAGACGGCATGTACAGTGCCAGCGTGAAGAGGGTGCGCGGCCCGCGCTGTATCTGCGCCAGCATCCAGGCCAGGATGAACGACAGCGCGTACCCGCCGGGGCCGACGATCAGCGCGAACTGAACCGTGTTCGGCAGCACGTTTTTGAAGAAGACGTTATCCTGGGTCAGCAAGGTTATGTAATTGCCGAAGCCCGCCGCCTGCGGGGCCTGCACCACGTCGAAGTAGGTGAACGACAGGTATATCGATATCGCGATAGGCACGGCGATGAACAGCGAGAACAGCAGCCCGTAAGGCAGCAGCAGCCCAAAGGCGTACAGCGCGTCCCTGCCGCTGTTCGTCCGGCCTATCGGGCGGCGCTTCGCTCGTATTTTATTCGTCAAGACCATTGTGTTCCTCCTGTGCGGCGGGGCGGCTTTACTTCGCATACTATAGCGGTTATATATCCTGAAATCTCTCCACTCTCATGCGCAGCTTGTATTTGCTTCGCAGCTGCGCTATTGTCGTCATCATATCAGACTTATGGTGCGCGTCCAACGCGGCTTGATCCTTCCAGCGGTCAATTAGCAGTACGGTATTGATGTCGTCCATCGGCAAATAATATTCATAGCCCTCATTGCCCTTTTCAGCGCGAATTAAACCGACAGTCCCGCTCGCAATCATTTCCTCAGCAAATTTTCTTGCGCTGCCGTTTTCACCTGTATAATAGACGTGTACTGTTAAGCTCATTATTAACTCCCTTAATTCATATTTGCGAATATACTAAATCATTTATTCATCTTCTCCAGCACCCAGTCCAGCTCCCGCACGACATACGGCCCGGTGTAGGCGCCGTATGCGTCCATCAGCCCGAACTCTGTCATCTTGCGGCGGATTTCGCGCTGTATCTCTATCGCTCGGATGTCCACCGCCACTTGTGCGGGCGTGCCGTCGAAGACTATCGTGTTCCATATGTCAGACAGTGAACGTTCCAGCATGTACTGGCCGGGGCTGCGGGGGACGTCCCGCATCCACTGTATGCTGTCCATCATAACGCGCAGGGCTTCATCCTCCATCGGGGCCTGCCTGAGCGCGTCCATGTTGGCCGAAAGCCATAGCGCGCCGTAGTTGGCAAGCATCGAGAACGCGTATTCGTTCTGGATTTCCTCGCTCATCCACCATTTGAGAAACTCCCAGCTCTCGTCGCGCATCTGCGAGTCCTTAAAGATTATGCCGCCGCGCCCGTTGGCGACATACCAGCGGGCCACCGAGCCGTCGTCCTGCGCGACGCCGGGGTAGGAAGCCAGGCTCCACTGCCCGGTCAGCTCCGGCGCGCCGCGTTTGAAGAGCATGTAGTTCGCGGCGTCGATTATCCCAACCGGCGTAAGCCCGTAGCGGAATGAGCTGAAGAACACGGGAACCTGCTCCGCCAGCGCGTAGGTTGTAAAAAGCTCGCCGAGGGCGGTAATGCCCCTTACGGAGTTCGGCTCGTTTAACGCAACGCTGCCGTCGTCGGCGTAGACGCGCCCGCCGTGCTGGTATATCAGCGGGGTTGTCTGGTAGAACCACTTATACCCGTCGCCGGTGGCGATGGGCAGGTAAAAACTCATGTTATAGCGCTGGAGCTCGCTCATCATAGCGCGGACGTCGTCCCAAGTGTCGGGCGGCTCAAGGCCCAGCTGCCGGAAGATATCCTCCCGGTATACCAGCGAATGGAAATTGACGGATTCGGGGATGGCGTACACGCCTTCGTTGTAGATATAACTCACGAACGCGCCGGGCACCATCTCCGCCGCCGTCTCCCAGAAATCGGGATAACCGGTTAAATCCACCAGCGCCCCGCGGCTCGCCAGGTCATAGGGCATGTACGATTCAAGGCCCAGCGCGATATCCGGCGTCGTACCCGCCGAGGCGGACAGGATCAGCTTGTTCGCCTGGTTCGCCACGACGGGCACGATTGAGAAGTTCACCGCGATGCCCGTCTCAGGCGTGAAGCGCGTATCGGCCAGCTTCTGCATCGCGTCCACATAGAAGACGCTTTGGTTCACCCATATGTTAAGGGCGTTTTCCTGCTCGCGCACCGCGTATTTCGGCGAGGTGTACGAGGCCCATACCCGCTGGGCGTTGGCAGACAGATCAGCGAGTAAACCGGCGTTCTCTTTGGGGAGCGGTTCATTATAACCGCCGCCGCAGAGGTATATCTGGTCGATGATAATGCCCTGGGCGTAGAGCTGATCCATCGCCTCGCTGGAGAGCTTTAAAACCGAGACCGTCTCTCCTGAGAGGTTTTCCATATACAATGGCAGCTCGTCCGGCTCCTCGCGCAGTTTGTCCAGCAGCGCGAGGGCCGTCACTATATCGGACAACACGCTGGCGCGCACGCCCTTTGTGCTGTATTGGGACAGGCTGTGGGCCATGCCGCGCAGTATCGCGTCATAAGCGTCCAGGAACGCGGCGGTCTCCGGGATGTATCTGGTAAGCCGCCATGTGCGGTTTTTATCCGGTTCCTTACCGGTTATCTTCATAATATCCAGGCTGAACTGGTTGATGTGATCCACAAGGAGCTGCAAGTCCCGCAGCTCCTGTGCGATCGGCTCCAGCTCCATCCTGAAGGAAATCGTATGCGTCCCCTGCGACAAATAGATATAATAAGGGCCGTCCGCGCCGCCCCACACCCGGTTATGCCAGTGCTCGCCGGAATAAGCTGTAAGCGGGAAGGACGCGGCCTCCTTAAAGGGATGAGCCCCGTCAACCTTGAGGCTGCAGAAGTTGGCGAAATCGTCGTTGGAGATCATACTGCGCAGGGCGCATCGGTACAAGCCGCTTTGGGCCACGTCGACTGTGTAATAAACCTCGTTCCCCGCGTATTCCATGAACAGCGTGTTTATCTTCTTGTTGACGGGATGGACGGGGGATGAGGCGGGGTCGTCGGATGAATACAGCTGTATATAGGACGAGTTCTTTTTCGTATAGTCCGTCGCGTCTATGTTAATGAACGCGTCCGTGGCCGGCGCGTCTTGATGGGCCGCGATATAGGCGGCGTAGTCAGGAGGGTTTTGGTTTGGCCGCGCCGTAAGCCCCGCCAATATGATTTGCTGCGACGTTTCGTTGGTTATCTCAATTATGTTATCGCCCTCAGTGAGGTAAAACAAGAGCGGAGTATGCGATATGTAAGGATTGCTGAATAATTCAATGGTTTGAGCGCTGTCAAGGGTAATTTGGGACGACGGTATTTCGTCGCCGAACTTATCCATAGGGAATTCCTTTGTCTCGTCCTGCCAGAATATCGGTAAATCAATGTTGTCCGCCTCGGAATACTGCGTCTCGCCGTTGACTGTGACACTGAGCGTCAGGCTCATAAAGCTCCTTACCATGACAGTCGAATCGACGGAGAAGCTATACAGCCCGCTGGATGGGACATTTACGGTATAAACCGCGCTCTCCCTGTCCCCCAGCACGGCCTCGCCGTTTTCCGCGTTTTGGGGATGAACCGCAGTTTCATTAAATGCCTTATCAGGCGTAATTCCGTCCGCCGTCAATAACGCCTTATGATCCTCTAAAAAGTCCCGGTACATATACCTTCCGTCCGCAAGCGAGTCCGTCAGGATATCATATGCCTCCGTTACCTCCGCCGCCGTCACTTCCTCCACCGCCACCTCCAGGGGGATAAGCACGAAAACCAGCGCCGCCATTATCAGCGCCGATAAAATAAACAGGACGACGGTTTTGGGTTTCGGCATTGGGTTCCTTTCTTTTGACATATTGATTTCGTAGGGGCGAACTGTGCCCGCCCCTACGGTCGTCATATCAACATGCAATTTACCGCTTTTCCTAGCGCCTAGCTCCTAGTCCCTAGCCCCTAGTCCCTAGCATAGTATTTCTCCAGCGCTTCCTCAACCAGCACGAACTTCTCGGCCCAGCGCAGATTGAACTGCTCGTTCCAGTCGGGCAGCTTGGAGTAGACCTGGTCAAGCCAGTTGGCGTCGGTGCGGACCGCGCCGGTGACATCGATGTTCCAGCTGTTATCCCATTCGTAGGTTATATTGCGCGCGGCGCCTTCAAAATCGTAGGTCCAGGGATAGCTCTTGTCGCTGACATCCCAGAACTGGCCGGCTTCCCATAGCTCCAGCACCTTCTGGAAGCCGGGCATCTTATCGGCATCGCCGAAACGCTGATGGGTGGGCAGCGTGTACCAGATTTCCATCTGATTATCGAATTCGGGCCCCGTTACGAGGGGAAGCGAATCGTTAAGCGCCGTGCGCAGCGTGCCCTGGTCGCTGAACTGCTGTTCGGCCCTGGCCTGCCAGGCGGCGGTGTCTCCGCACCAGAACTTCGCGAACTCGTAAGCGATTTGGAGCTTGGCGTATTCCTCGTCGCTCAGCGCCGGGTCGCCGTCGTCCATCGCGTAGTTATGTATCGCGAACGGGTCAAGCACCACGCCGATATGGTTGCCCACATAATCGTTTGACGGGCGGGGATAGATGTCCCACCCGGCGAACTGCGCCGCGCCCCAATGGCCCTCGGTGGGGTTGGCGAGGTCGCCCATCATCCAGGGGTCGCGGGACAGCGTAAGGAGATCGCCGTTTTTGAAGAAGTTAAAGCTCCAGTTGTCGCCGGACAGCATAAACTCTTCGGAGACAAGGCCCAGGTCATTCTGGGGATACACGGCGTTGTTCGACCATACGGGTATGTATGTAAGAACGTCCCGCATAGCGTCGGAGTTGAAATTCACGTAGGGCTCGTCCGGCTCGCGGTATACAAGGCTGTAGACGAAATCCTGCGTAGCGGTGCGGAGGATATCCAGCTCGGCGTCCATCGCCCCGTAATACTCATTTGGGCTGGAATTGGCGGTAAATGACGTGTATTCGTCAATATTCCAGTCCGTTGGCGGGATGTCAATATTATTGGCTTCGGCAAGGGTGTAGTTCACAAACACGCCCCAGGGCAGCAGATACTGCGGAAGCCCGAACTGGCGCCCGTCGTAGTTCATCATCGCCATAACGGCGGGGTTGAAGTTCTGGTACACCGGGTCGTCGGCAAAGACGGAGATATCGGCGATCATACCCTTTTCAACGTCGCCGGGCAGATCCGTCGCGGCGAAAAGGTCGGGGTATATGCCGTACTCAAGCCTGAAGTTCTCCCGGTACTGCGCCCAGCTGACACCGTCCTGATTGGGGTCGCCGGTCTTCGCGTAGATATTGATCTTAACATTGGGGTATAACTTGTTGAACTCCTTTGCGGTGGCATAGGCCGCAGCCTGGTTCTGGCCGAGGATATCCTCGGGCGCGTAGTCTTTATGCCCGATATCCTGCATGAAGGAGCCGTCCCCGGACCACATCATAATCGTAAGCTCGCCCTCAACATCAGCGGCGGGCGGGACATATGCGCTTTCGGAAACCGGAACCTCGGGCTCCGCGGGTTCCTGTTCTTGCGCGTCGGTGGCGGCAGGTTCCGGTGTATCGGGCGGCGGGACGTTATTACCGCCACATGCCGACAAAACAAGCATGGCGGCAATCAAAAGCATGGCAAGTGACATAAATCTCTTCATTAATTAGCCTCCTTAATTAGGTATTTTTACCCCTCTCAATATATCACGTCTATAATACACTGTCAATTTTTTTCTCGAATAGATTTTCATATTTTATCATCACCCGAAGACAGAACGGCAAAACCCGGAAAGGTTCATACCTTCCCGGGTTTTCTCTATTCACTCCTTGCTTCTTGCCTCTTCTTTCTATTATCACGCTTTCTTTTTATGCCGCCGCTGTTTTTACTCCGCGCAAAAGAACCGATAAATCTCGTCAACATACCCCGGCAGTCCCTCGTGTCCGAAATCGGGATAGATGAGCATCGTCTTCTTTGCGGCTATCTTGTTATAGGCGGCGAACTGCGTGGACGGCGGGCAGATTGTGTCGGTAAGGCCGCAAGCCCACAGCACCTCGCCTTTTATGCGTTTCGCCAGGTTTTGAATGTCTATGTAGCCCAGCTTTTCAAAGATTTCGCCCTCGCGCTTATGCAGCGGGTCGAACTGGCGGAAATACTCGTACAGCTCATTATAGGCGCTGATGTGGATGTCCATCTGCCAAACCCGTTTATAATCGCTTAAAAAAGGGTACCCAGCCGATACGCGAATAACCCCCGGCGCAAGCGCGGCGCAGGCCACAGCAAGCGCCCCTCCCTGTGAAGAGCCCATCGCGTGCAAACGGCTTTGGTCAACCTCGTCAAAGCCGCCTACAATCCGCGCAAGCAACACGGTGTCCAGGAAGTTTTTAACGAACAGCATGTCCTCGGGCGGTCCGTCAATCCCGCGGATGAAGCGGCCAATTTGAGGGTTATGCGCCCCCAAGTCTTCCGAGAGGCCGCCTTGCCCCCGGCAGTCCATTGAAGCGACGGCAAAGCCGGCGTTCACCCAGGCCAGTTTGTCCCACCATTCCCCGCTGCTGCCGTGATAACCGTGGAAATTCAATATAGCGGGGGCTTTTTCCGCTTTGACAGGGCGCTGGTACTTCGCGTAAACCCTGCTGCCGTCTAAGCCGGTGAAGTATAAATCGAAGCATTCCGCGTTAGGAGCGCGGAACGCCGCCGGGGTTAAGACGGGGTTTGCCTGATGACCGTCCAGTTTCGCCAGCATCCCATCCCAAAAGCTGTCAAAATCTTTGGGGCAGGGATTGATTCCTTTGTATCGCCGCAGCTCTTCCAGCGGCCAATCTATAACGGGCATAGCGACTCTCCTTTATTAATGTTATAGAGGCAACACGTCATTGCTTTTAATTGATCAACCCTACACCGTCTCCAGCCTGATAGTGTCGGCAATATTATATTTCCGCAGCCTGCTTGCGCTGTAGCGCATAGTGCACCAGACGATAATCAGCACTGCGGCGACGCTGATAAGCAGGCTTTGAACCGGCGCGATATAGTCAAAGACCAGCACGCCGCCCATTGCGCAGTATAAGAGGACGGATACGGCAACCCCCAGCGGCAGGCCGATAATAAGGGCCTTAATGCCGTAGAGCAGGCTCTCGTAGTTAAGCATACGCAGCAGCGCCTTAGGGGTCATGCCCACGGACTGGAGCATCGCGAATTCCTGATGCCTGAGGGCCATGCTTGTCGTAATCGTGCCGACGACGCTGGTGACGGCGATCAGCGACAGCAGCCCGACGAAGCCCAGCACAAACACCGTTAACAGAAGCCCCAGGTTCCTGTTGAGCCTGGCATCCGCCGCGATATTGCTTAATGAATAGCCCGCGCCTTGCCCTGAGTTATACAGCCCGCTGTTCGGGAGCATCTCACCCGCGGCCGCGAGGAAGTCGTCGGCGTTGCCGGAGAGTAGAGAAACCGACGCCTGCGCGTTGCCGGACGCCGCGCCGCCCATGTAACCGGCGAAGGCGCTCTCGGGGATTATGACGTTTACAAGACCGCCGCCGAAGGAACGGATAACCTCCGCAGGCATATAATCCAGCTCGCCCGGCAGCTTTATCGTAAACTGTTTATCCGTTCCGAAGTTAAGCGTCATGTTTTCTTTGTAGTTTACAAGGCTCAGGTCGGCAATCCTTCCGTCGGGCATGGAAGCTGTTACCCTGTTTACCAATATCCCGGCATCTCGCTCCGGCGTAATGCCCAGCTCCATGCACAGCTCGCCATAACGCGCGTCGGAGACCGTATGCAGGTACAGGGCCGATACGTCTTCCTGTGTAATCCCGCCTGAGATTTCTCCCATCTCCATCATCTCCCTTGCGCCGGGAGCAAGCATATCCGCCGCGTCTTCCAAATAAAACCTCGCGCTGTATGACAGAACGGTTTCCATCCCCGGTATGCTGTTAAGCTGCTCGGCCGTCACATTGAAATCTTCCCCGTAAGCGGCGCTAACCCCCGCCGAGGCGTATATCCCGGCGTCGTAGTAAACCATACTCTGGGCCTTCATCAGATACTCTGTAAAGCTGGAGCCGCCGACAAAGAGCACCATGCTCGTAACGAGAGAGGCCACCGTGGCGCGGTATTTACGGCTGTTGCGTTTAAGGGTCTTATCGGCAAGGACGCCCTCGAAGCCAAAAACCCTGCTCACAAGCCGGGAGGTTTTGACCTTCTTCGGCTTCAACTTAATCTCCCCCGAGAGGCGTATCGCGTCTATCGCGCTGATTTTTGAGGTTCTATGCGCAGGGAGCCAGGCGGAGAAAAGGATCGTCAGAAGCGACAGCCCCGCCGAAATCCCTATTCCGGGGAGCGAGAACACCGGCGCAAGTTTGCCGTCAAAGGTTTGCGACGCTATAAGAGCGCCTTCCAACAGGTTATTCGCTACGCCGAAGGCGACAAACTGGATGAAATAGCCTATCAGTATGCCTATCGGAATGGCTGTGACGGAGAGGATCGCTCCTTCGTGCAGCACCATCCCCCGCACCTGCTCCTTCGTCGCCCCAACGCTCTTCATAAGCCCGAACTGGCGGATACGCTCGCTGGCCGAGATGCTGAACGCGTTGGATATAACCATTACGGAGCCGATGATGACGACGGCGATCAGCACCCCGGATATCTGGTACAGCGCATTCGCCACCATGCCGCTGACGACGCCCTCGGCCATAAGCAGCTCCCGGTTCGTGTCCTTTTGGGCGTTCGGGCTTACCTCGGCGTCAATGAATATCTGTTCCATAACATTACAATAGTGTTTGTCCGGCTTGGCAAGGCGGAAAAAGATGTCGGTGCCGCCCGCCCCGTTATCCCAGGTATAGAGCGTACTCACCCTGGGGTCGGCGGCTACCGCTATTGCGTCCGCCGCGTCCGCGCCTAAAAACGCCAGGTGCCAGTCGCCGTCAGCCTCGATAACGCTGCGGCGGTACATGTCCAGCCCGCCCGCAGCGAAGCCCGCTATCGCGCATATCATCGCGACGGAGAGAACTATCCCTAGTAGGGTTATCAGCGTGCGGCGCTTGTTCTTTATCAGCTGCCTGTATGCCATTCGTGAAGTAATCATTGGCCCTCCTGTTTTGCCTGTCATCTGTAATCCGCTATTTCGCTTGCTATATTCATACCTTTCATCCTCCGCGCGGCCAGCCCCGTCACACAGAATATCAGCGCGAAAATCGCTGCGGCGCTAAGGGCTATTGACGCCCACGGGAACATATATCCGAAAGCGCCGTTCTGCGACATATCCCTGTATAAAAACCATGAAGCGAGAATCCCCAGCGGCGCGCCGGTAATCAAGGCTTTCAGCGCATAAAGCAGGCTCTCATAAGCCAGCATTTCGCTCATGCCGCGCCGGGTCATCCCCGCCGAGAACAGTAGCGCCATATCCCTGCGGCGCAGGGCCAAGCTCGAGGAAACCGCCACAGCGGCGGATATCCCCACCGTTAATGCGATAACCGCCATTATACCGTTAAGAAACAGCGATATAAGCCGCCCCGAACTGTCCTTCGCGCTGTTGGCTAAGGTAATGGCAATATCAGTCATGCCGATGATTCTATACCCGATCCCCTTAGCTTCCAAACCTGTCAGCGCCGCGGCCGTCTCCTCCGGGATTACCGGGGCTTCCACGGATATTATCGCCATGATCGGGCCGCCCTGCACCGCAATCCGGTTAAAGTCTGCTCTAGGAAGAATCCAATTATCCGCGCCTGGGAACAACGGCAGAACTCCGGGCGGCAATGAATCCGAGCCTACGGCCTCCGCTTCGCTCACATCCTCGGGCAGCAAATAATACTGCGTCATGCCCGATCCGGATTCTTCGGATCCGGTTACGGTCGTATACACCGTAAAAGCCGGAGCTCCCGCGCTTCCCGCTATGCCTTCGGCGGCTTCATGGAAAGCGGCGTTTCGCGTTCCGGTAAGCAATATATGGGAATAAGGATATCCGCTGGAATAAATGCTGTCTGCCACCATAGCCTTCACCATATCGTCCATGCTGCGGTTAAAGCTGCTCCCCGCGACGAATACCGCAACGCAAGCCGCCAGGGCGATAACCGTCGCCCGGTGGCGGTTGTCCCGTTTTTGGGATTTATCCGCGAGGACGCCCATGAACCCGAAGCATCGTGAGAGTATCCCGGCTCTCATGACTTTTCTTGCCTGGATTCCGCGCTCCAGGCGTATAGCTCCGATCGGGCTGATACGCGCGGCCTTACGCGCCGGTATCCAGGCCACTGTTATAACGGCGAAAAATGATAATCCGACGGATATCAGCACATTTGCTACCGGCAACACAAAGGCCAGGCTCCCGCCAGCGCCGCCTGTGTACGCGTTAAGCTCCGATTGGAAAACGCTGTTTACGGCCCAAATCGCCAGCCCGTCAAAAGCCGCGCCGGTCAAGAGTCCCAGCGGAATCCCGGCGGAGGACATAATCAGCGCTTCGGCGATCACCATCCCCCGCAGCTGCTCCCGCGTAGCCCCGGCGCTCTTCAACAGCCCGAACGCCCGGAGCCTTTCGTTGGCCGACACGGCGAACATATTGGAAATAACCGCAAGCGCTCCGGCGAAAAGAATCGCCTCAAATGCCGTTACTGTGAAGTTCAAGGTTGTGTGCGCGCTGGGATCGGGTTTTATTGCCGTGTATTGCATCAAAAACGCGTTCGCGCTGCCATAAAATAAGATAACCGCCGTAAGCATACCAACGCAGAGGATTATACCCGCCAGCACAACTGCCGAGCGGGTTTTATACCCCTTTATCTGCCGGTACGCCAAACCGTATATCAAAGAGGTCTTCATCCTTTCACCGCCTCGTCCCTGACGAGCCTCCCGTCCTCAATCGCGATAATCCGGTCGGCTTCCAGGGCCACGTTCTCGTCGTGCGTTATGACGATAAGGGTTTGGTTATAACGCTTGTTCGAATACTTCAACAGCTCCATGATGTCCCGGCTGTTCTTCGTGTCCAGGTTGCCGGTAGGTTCGTCGGCCAGGATTATCGCTGGGTTGTTTATCAGCGCCCTGCCCACGGAAACCCGCTGCTGCTGCCCGCCGGAGAGCTGGTTCGGCAGGTGTCCCAGGCGGTCGGACAGGCCTATCATGCGGATGATTTCGTCCAGGCGCCCCTTATCGGTTTTTTGCTTGTCCAAAAGCCGGGGCAGCGTTATGTTCTCCTCCACGTTCAGCACCGGGATCAAGTTGTAAAACTGGTAGATAAGCCCTATCTGCCGTCTGCGGAATATCGCAAGGCCGGACTCGTCCAGGCTGTAAATATCCGTGTTGTCGATAAAGACCTTGCCATCCGTGGGCCGGTCCACGCCGCCCAGCAGATGCAGCAGCGTTGACTTCCCGGAACCCGACGGCCCCACGATTGCGACGAACTCGCCCTTGCCGATGGAAAACGAAACGCCGTCCAGCGCCTTTACCGTGGTTTCGGCCCTTCCGTATGTCTTTGACAGATTCTTAACCGTTACAATCTCCATAAAAATCGCCTCCTTAACCAAATATACGGCGCTAAGGTGACGATTGGGTGACAGATACGGTGACAGTTTTGTCACTTCTAGGGGTTAGGAGCTAGGGGCTAGACGCTAGGAAAGGCATATACATACAGGCTTTTCGCCTTTTTCGTGCTTTTCGTGTTTTTTGTGGTTAGTTCTTTTAAGTGTTAAGTGTGAATTCCGACTTCCGCATTCACGCCCGTTGCGTCCTCTGTAATATTATGCTATAATGTACGGGAACGCAATCCCAAGGAGTTGTTAATATGAAGTATAAGCGGGTTCTAGCCATATTATTAGCGATACTAACCGTTTTTGCGTCGCCTCCGCCGTTAAGCGCGGCACAGCCAAGAGCGGGCGACGCGGCCGGGCATTGGGCCGAAGCGGCGATAAACCGCGGCCTTTCGCAAGGACTGGTCAACATGGACGCGGACGGCCTTGTTAAGCCCGACGCGTACATGACCAGGGCCGAATTCTGTTACAGCTTGGACAGGTGGATAAGCAAGAACGGCGAGCTGCTGCGGGCCTTAGGCGTCAAATGGAAGCCTTTCCGCCCCGGGACGTTTTACGATCTGCCAACGTCGCATCCCTTCTACATAAACGTCCGCCAGGTATACGGCATGTGGCTTATAGAGAGCGACACCCTCAACTTCAACCCCGAAGGATTTATGACAAGGGCCGGGATATGCTATCCCTGGGTCAGCCTTTTTATGATGATGGAAAGCTCTTCCATTAACAGGGTTTACTTCGCGGGCCTGGACGAAGACGCCGCGCTTGCGGCGTTCTCGGACGGCGGCAGCGTCGCGGATGAATACCGCCAGGCCGTGGCGGCGATGACGGACCTTAACTTTATCTCGGGCTACCCGACAGGGGCCTTTAACCCGGACGCTTACTTAACCCGGGCCGAGGCCTATTCCATTTTTATGACGATAGAAGAGCAGCTGGCAACCTATGTGGACGGCGACAGGAGCCTGTCGCTGCTGCGCGTTTCGTCCTCGCGGTCAGGCGCTGACGGCCTTTTGATAGAAGTTGTCGGAGACAACCAGGGCCTTACCGAGGACGCCGCGATAACCCTTCTGTACACTACGACGCCGGGCGTCGGCGTTACGCCGTCAAACATACACACGTTATACGCAAACCGCGTCACGGTTAAGATTACGGAGCTGCTGGCCTCCGGGAACTCTACGGCCAATAACTACCGTGTGCCGCTGTATTTGGATGAATCAACCACATACTACGTCCACGCTATGATCAGCGACCGGGGGCGCACATC
The DNA here is from genome assembly GCA_031271375.1 of Clostridiales bacterium. GTDB lineage: Bacteria > Bacillota > Clostridia > Lachnospirales > WRAX01 > JAISVU01. The sequence goes on from JAISVU010000225.1 coordinate 13,498, forward strand.
GGAGGTATTAAGCTGCGTCGTCGGCGGGCGGGAAAGCTCCGCCTACGCCTATAACAACGGATACACCAGCGGCGGGGCGCTGTCGTTCCCTGTGGCCCTTCCAAACGAAATCCGCCTGCTTTCGGCAAGCGCGCCGCCGACATCTGCCGGTACCGTGGATGTGAGCGTAGCCGTCAACGACGCCGCCATATCCAACAACGCCGACGTGGTTATAACCTACACCGCGGACACGCGCCGGAACATGACCGAACAAGAGCTGCTGGCGGTTATGGGTACGATCGGGAACGGGTACAACAGCGTCGTAAAGCGCATAAGCGCGATGACGGAAAGAGGCGCGGGCGTATATTCCGCGCTGGCGGACACGCTAGGCCCGGGCGTTTATACATTCTACGTAATGCTCCGCAGCGGGGATTACCATACCCCGATACAGTCCTTCATGGTGCTGGTAACGAACCCCAGCGGCTTTAGCCTTGTTGACGCCGCCGGGTTCATCAGAAACAACGACGACGGCAAGCCCGTCGGCATCGATATGCGGCTCACGGTAAGCCCGCAGGCCGCGTACAGAGACACGGAAGTAATCTACGCCTACACGCTGGATGAAAACATGCGTGTTGACAGCACGACTATCGGCCAGTCCGCCGGAGGGCTGACAAGCGTTACGGCGACGCTGGGCGATATGCGCGCTCTTGCCCCGACGATCTACGCGAAGGATATAGACCTTTCCGTCAACGGGCCGTGGTACTTCCATGTAATGCTGCGCAGGGGCGATGAAGTATCCGAGATTAAGTCCTTCACCGTTATGCTGCAAAGCGGCGAGCCCGAACCGATAATAAAAGACGTTACCGGCATAGCGCTGGATCTGCCCGCAAATCTGCCGCCGTACAGCGAAGAAGACGGCACGAAGACACTGCATGTTACGGCGGGCCAGTTTATGGAACTCCACGCTGTGGTGACGCCGTTCGACGCGGAGGACGGGGCGGTTACATGGTCCGCCGAACCGGTCGAGGACGGGGTAAATTCAAATTATACCCTGGAATTTGTCCGTGACGAAAGCGGCGAGATCATCCCGGAAAAAGAGATAGCATACCGTTTCATATACTTCGACGAACCGGGCATCGTCAAAATCACCGTGGAAACCGCCGGCGAAGAATTTAAAGACAGCGTTATAATCGTGGTGGACCCCGTTGACAGCACGCCAGCGGAGGAAATAGAGCAGATAACCCCGCAGCGTTTCAACCTCTTCGTATACGATGTGCCGGACGACCCAATGTACAACGAGTATGAAGACAACCATATCAATATACTCTGGCGGCCGGAGCCTTTGGGTTCGGAATACCTCAGCGCGGTTTGGAGCAAGGGAGAGGGAGACGACGATAACGATGAAATCATTAAACTTGACCCCAACACCGGCCATGTAATGGCCGTGGGTGAAAGCAAGCCCGACGACGACCCGGACGCGGAACCAGGCGCATTAAAGCCGGTGCGGGTAATCCTCACCGTCACGCTCAAGGACGGGAGCACACTAGAACCAAGCGTTTGGTATGTCACCGTTTTGAGGAAGCAAGTGGATATCAACGCCATTGAGCTAAAGATAATGGCCGAGGACGGGGATACGCCTGACGAACTTGAAATACAGGTTGAGCAAAGGCATAGGCTGAGGATAAAGCCCGAGCCTCCGCAAGCCGCGCCTAATGTTACCTGGCATATACGCTATGAACCGGGTTCCGAACCGGGCGAAGGCGAAGACGCCCCCATAATCATAGACCGGGATAGCGGCGTTGTGAGTGTCCGGGGGATGGGAGAGGCGGTAGTGTGGGCGGAATCCACGGTTTACGAGGGAGTAATAAGCAATGAACTAAAGATAATTACTAAACCCATCGAG
>JAISVU010000230.1 GCA_031271375.1 Clostridiales bacterium
AACGTACAGGCCGTGTTTGATTTCAACCTGGACGTGAACGACGGGGAGTTCATCGTATTGGTAGGGCCTTCGGGCTGCGGCAAGTCGACGACGCTGCGGATGATCGCGGGGCTTGAGGAAGTGACCTCGGGGACTATAAATATCGACAAAAGGGACGTTACCCAGCAGGCCGCCAAGAACCGTGATATCGCGATGGTTTTTCAAAACTACGCCCTGTACGCGCACATGACCGTCTATGAGAACATGGCCTTTTCGTTGATGATGCGGAAGGAAAACGCGAGCAGTATACACGAAAAGGTGATGTCGGCGGCGGAGATCCTGGGCTTAACGGATCAGCTGGGTAAGAAGCCCAAGCAGCTCTCCGGCGGCCAGCGTCAGCGCGTCGCCGTAGGAAGGGCTATGGTGCGTAATCCCAAGGTCTTCTTGTTTGACGAGCCGCTTTCGAATTTGGACGCGAAGCTGCGCGGTTCTATGCGCAGGGAGTTGAAGCTGCTGCACAGGCGGCTGGGCGCTACGACAATCTATGTCACGCATGACCAGATTGAGGCCCTTACGCTGGCTGACCGCATCGTCGTTATGAACGAAGGCAGGGTTCAGCAGATAGGCAGGCCTACGTAGCTGTACGATAAGCCCGCGAACCTCTTCGTCGCCAGCTTTATAGGGCTTCCGCCGATGAACTTCCTGGAGGCCGGGGTGGAGAAGGGGAGTTTGGACATGGGCGGGCTCAAGCTGGCGCTGCCTAATAACATATCCGCCGCGGTAACGGAAAAGGTCGTCGTAGGCATCAGGCCCGAGGATATAGTGCCCGCCGGGGACGGAATGCCGTTAAAGGTCGTCATCAACGAGAACCTGGGGCAGAGCACCCTTGTCCACGGTATGCTGGCGGGCAAGCGCGTTACGGCGAAGTTCCGCAGCTGGTGCGAGTATAAGCGCGGCGATGTCGTGAATGTGGCATTCGAGAAGGATAAGACCCATGTTTTTGATAAGGCGACGGGTGTTTCGCTAACCCAAAGCGGGAGGGTGACGGCATGAAGGATCGCCTGAGTAGAATAATGAAACCGGTTAAACGCTTTGTTCTACGTTTTATAACAGCTCTTAGAGAACGTATCCGCAGGTTTATCGTTACGCTAAAGCGCCGCCCGCATTTTATCCCGTTGGTTTTTCTCGCCGTATGCTGCGTAATCTATACCTTCCGGCTCACGGTTCATTCAAACGCGTCAATGTACGTGGGTTCGCAAACGATAGCCCTTTATGTGTTCATTATAACCCTCGCGGCTTTTTTGGTTATCTTTTCCTACATGAACGCCTACGCGAAGCGGGCAAAGCATAAGGCCGTCATGCGCTGTATCGCGCTTGCCCTTACAGCAGGGCAGATCGTCCTGGATATCGTATACCTCAATATCATGCACTACGAGACGATGATACGCGACAATCCCGTACCCGTGACACCCGATATATCGTCTTCCCAGTTCTGGACCGTCGTCCATCTGGTTGCGCTGGGCATAACTTTACTGGCGATGCTGTCGCTGCCCCTGTACCATAAGCTGATATTAAAGATCAATACGACGATCAGCGACGACGAGGGCGAAGCGTTTGCGGGCGTTGGCTCAAATGATGAGAAGCTGACCTGGGACGAGGATCAGTGGGCGTGAATAAAAAAGCCCGGGAAGATTCATATATAAGCAATCCCTATGTTAAAAGAGGGTTCATTTCGCGGCTTCCCATGTGGGTTAAAGCCGCGTTCATTAAATTCTGGTTTGCCGGGGCCGTGTTCTTTTTCGTTGGATGGGGACTTTCCATTCAATCGGCGGACCAGCTGGACTTGGTGCTGGTGCTGGGCCTGATTCATGGCCTGGTTTCGGATATCTTGGTCAACCGCATCCTCATCTTTATCGAAACGCCGGAAAAACCGTGCCGCAAGTATATTCTGTGCTATTCAAAGAAATTCTTCTCTGTGCCGGTCAATCTTTTTCTTTGTGTATTCTTTGTGTTCTTTGTGGCTTATATCTATCATTTTATCAACCTTCTTGCCATGTCTCTGGGCTGGGCGCCTGATGGCTTTATCTTTCTTGGCGCGGAACCCATCGGCTACGGCCTGCTGTTCCTGTTATGCGATACGCTCGTTCTCTTAATGAAAAATACGTTTATGAATATAGTCAAGAAAGCGAGGGGTTGAAATGGAGTTCCGTTTACTCTTTATTTCGTCGGTTTCCGCCTGTTTTGAGCTGGAGGGGGAAAGCCCGTATTACGCAAAAGCCCCGTATTGTGTCAGCCTTGACGGGGAAGAGCTCCCGGACGCCTTTGAAACGAATGTTTTTTCATTGTTCGGCCTTGAGCCGGACAGGGAGTACACAGTGGATATTGGCGGCTTTTCGCTGACTGTCCGCACCATGCCTGAAACGGCCTGCCTTAATGTCCGTGATTTCGGCGCGAAAGCGGCCTGGACGGACGATACCCGCGCTATACAAGCGGCGATCCATGCCTGCCCCCCGGGAGGCAGGGTTAAGATACCTGCAGGAAAGTATTTGACCGGGCCGCTGGTTCTTGGCGACGGGATAACAATAGAGCTGGATGAGGGAGCCGTTCTTCTGGCCAGCGCGAACCCCGATGACTATCCGGTTTGGCCGGGGGAAGCCCCCTCTCATGGCGGCGTGGTTCAAGTCTCCAGCTGGGAAGGGGAGCCGCAGAAATGCCACCAGAGCTTTATCTCCGCATGGAATAAAAAGGATATTATCATTACCGGCCGCGGAATACTGAACGGCAACGCCAATTCCGGCGCATGGTGGGACGACCCGAAATCGAAGAAGATCGGACGCCCGCGGATGCTCTTCCTAAATAAATGTGAGAATGTGCTCTTGCATGGCTTAACGGTAAGGAACTCGCCGTCATGGAATCTGCATCCGTTTTTCTCAAAGCATATAGGTTTCTATGATATCATTGTGGAGGCTCCGGCGGATTCGCCGAACACTGACGGCTGCAACCCCGAATCCTGCGACGGGGTGGATATTATAGGGGCGCGATTCTCGGTGGGCGACGACGCTGTCGCGATTAAGTCTGGCAAGCTGTACATGGGCGCGAAGTACAAAACCCCGGCGAACGCCCATGTTATCCGCAACTGCCTGATGGAGTTTGCCCACGGCGGCGTAGTCCTGGGCAGCGAGATGTCCGGCGGGGTAACGAACCTCACCGTAAGCCAATGCCTGTTCAGGGGAACGGACAGGGGATTGCGCATAAAGACCCGGCGGGGCAGGGGCAAGGACGGGATAATCGACGGTATTGTCTTTGAAAACATACGAATGGAAAGGGTTTTAACGCCTCTGGTCATCAATATGTTTTATTTCTGCGACCCGGACGGGAAGTCTGATTACGCGCAGTCTAAGACAGCTCTGCCAATCGACGAACGGACGCCGTACATCGGCAGGTTCACATTCCGCAACATGGAATGCACGGACTGCGAATACGCGGCGGGTTTCTTCTACGGACTGCCGGAGCGGCCTATAGACAGCATCACTATAGAAAACGTCAGATTTCATATGGCATCTGGCGCAGTGAGCGGCTTACCTGCGATGATGTGCGATATTGAGCCCCATAACCGGAGGGGGCTGGTGTTTAACAATGTCCGCGAGGTCATTTTGTCGGGCGTTACGTTTGCCGGAGTTGACGGGGATGAAGTAGAGGCAAATAATGTAGAGAGGCGGCAGATACTGTGAATGACAGCATTGAAAGGTATATCGAAAGGCTGTTGAACGAATCGACGCCGGAAACGCCGATTTGGAATATCGAGCGCGTGCGGAGCGGTCAGCCGCCGCACTGGAACTATATCGACGGTTGTATGCTGATTGCTTTGTGGGAGCTGTACAGCAAATCAGGCGATACGAAATACGCTGATTTTTGCTTGAATTTTATGGACTTTTATATCGGTGAAGACGGAATACCGCTGGGATACGATATGGAGGCTTATAATGTTGACTTCATATGCCCCGGAAGAGTGCTGTTTGATCTCTATAAATATTCCAGGCGCGAGAAGTTTAAAAGGGCTATCGACGTACTGTATACTCAAATTGAGCGCCAGCCGCGCACATATGAGGGCAGCTTTTGGCATAAGGCGATTTATACTAATCAGGTGTGGCTTGACGGGCTCTTTATGGCCCAGGTCTTTTATGTGCGCTACGCGCTGGAATACAATAAGCCGGAATTTTTAGACGATACGCTGCGCCAGTTCAATACCGCGCAAGAGCGGATGTATGACCGCAAGACCGGTTTATACCGCCACGGATACGACGCGTCGAAAGCCGCGTTCTGGGCTGATAAAGAGACGGGGCAAAGCCGTAGTGTATGGCTCAGGTCTTTGGGATGGTTTTCGTTGGCGTTATGCGATATCGTTAGCTATTTGCCGGACGGCCGTCACAAAGATACTTTGATAAAAATACTTGTTGAACTGCTGGACAGGGTAGGGCGATATGCCGATCCCGAGACAGGAATGTATTGGCAGGTTGTGGATCAGCCCGGAAGAGAAGGGAATTACCTCGAAAGCAGCGGCTCATCGATGATAGCAAGGGCAATGCTGAAATCCCACAGACTGGGGCTTGTGAGCGATGAAACCAGGCGTCTCGGATTAAAGACGTTTAAAGGCGTGTGCGATAAATACCTGAGCGAGCGGGACGGTAGTCTTAACCTGGGCGGCATATGCCTGCTGGCCGGGCTTGGCCCGGAGAATAACCGCAGGCGGGACGGGAGTTATGAGTATTATATTTCCGAGCCCGTCGTGGAGAACGACGCCAAGGGGGTCGCGCCGTTTTTGATGTGCTATGTTGAGGCCAAGTTATGCGGATTTTGATGTGGATATTATTAAACCACAAAGAACACAAAGAACCCAAAGAAAAGATGGGTATTAAGGGAAAGGGGATATGTAAACTATTCGCAAAATGTATCTTTAACGAATAGTTTGCGAATAGGCACGCAAACTATTCGTTGATGAACAGCCGCGCCTTACGGATTGACAGACAGCTTTATTGCACAACATTAGCCCCGCTGTCGTCCAGCCAGTAATACGTTATCTGTATAACCTCGCCGTTCTCGGTCAATACAGCCAGCTCGGTGCCGTTTTTCTTATACCGGTACATCTCGTTTTCCCGTTCATAGCCGTCGCCGTAGATTTCCAGCATCTTGTCCAATGTGCTGCCCACGTAAAGGCCTTCCTGGGTTTCGGCGCTATCGGTAAGGAAATTGACCGACCACACATAATCCGCGCCGTCCAGCGGAAACGTGTTCAACTGAAAGTCATTGTAATAAAGAAACCTGTCGATGCCGTCAAAGGCGCAGCTGGTTTCCTCAAAGACCTCCCGGGGTTCACCCAGGGCTTCGATGATGGGGTCAGCCGCTCCGCCCATTATGATATCTGTATTATTGAACCGGAACACAAAGCCTTCGGACCTTTCGTTACTCTTGCCCGCTTGTCCGGTTTGGGCCAGCTGTGCCGAAGCCGGCAAATTGTCCGGCTCGGACGGCGCGTCCTTAGGCTCGGCCTTATTACAGCCCGGCAATACGCAGATTGCCGCAATAATGATCATAACCATTGATTTTTTCATGTTGATCCTCCTTTATTTTACTCTATCCTCCGACTATTTCCAAATCCTTGAGCTGAATCGGCCTGTTATACGGGTTGATCGTTTCGTTCAACAGCTCGACTATCGCGGGGCCGTCCAGGTACTCGTACCACATAGGCGCGCCGCTGTTTCCCGTCGTGGGCATTGTGTAAACGGACAACGCCTCCGTCCCCTTTATATTCGATATTTCCGACGCGAACCACAGCATATCCTCTGCGGTGAGGTCTGTATATACGTTATCGGTAAATATCCCGATAAACTCCGGTATCTTCAAGATATTAGCCGGTTTAAGCAGTTTATCCAGCGCGGCCTTAATTACGGTCTGCTGATTCTCAATACGCTGGTAATCTGTGATAGTTTTGCCGCCGTCGCTGCCCTGCCTGTAACGCGCGAATTTGAGCGCGTTCTCCCCGTTGAGGGTTTGCAGGCCTTTTTGAATGTCGATGGAAAGGTCCTGATACGGGTCTTCATACCTCATCCGCATCGGCACGTCGATTTCAAGGCCGCCCAGGGCGTTGATGATACGGACGAAGGCCCTTAGGTTGACACAGATATAAAAGTCCGGCGTAAAGCCGATTATCGTGGATACTTCCTGCTTCAGTTGCTCTATGCCCCCTGCCCTGCCTCCCCCGTTCAGCGTCCCTATCGGGTACGCGCCGTTTATCTTCTTTACGCTGCGGCCGACGTTTACCATGCTGTCGCGGGGAATGCTGATGACATTGGCCTCTCTTGCGACCCCGTCATATGAGGCGACCATAATCGTGTCGGTACTGACGCCGTCGTCTATCCCGAATATCAGAAAGGTATAGAACAAGTCTTTCCTTCCTGAGACTGTAACGTCCTCGGGGGCGGCCGGCCCCGGCTCGGGTGTGGCGTCGTTCTCGTGCGACAACTCATGCGGAGCGGCGGGCGTCGCTTGAGGAATGTCGGGCGGTTTCGCGGTATTTATTAAAATCACGACAACAGTAACAGTTACGACAGCCAGCGCGGCCAGCGTTATCAACAGCACCTTAATGAATAATGACAGTTTTCTATTCAATTAAATATCCCTCTTTTTAATAAGTAAGTGTCAAAACCTTGCCTTCCGCCTCAAACTCCCGTTCCTGGGCCGCTTTCATCTCATCATAGAGCCTGCCCTTTTCGGCCCATATTTCCGATGTCTTTGCGTCGCCGCGCAGGTCCTCCAGGCCAAAACGATCTTTTAAAATCCCGCCTAAGTATGCGCCCATCTTTTCCGCCCCGTAGACATTCAAGTGCAAGCCGCCGTCATAGGTGTCGGTATCGAAATCGATCCCGGCTTCCCCGGCTTCGTCAAGGAGGTTGACGTATAATAATCCGTGTTTATCGGCGTATTCCGCTACCTGGCCGTCCCACTGGGGATACCATGCGGGCCAGATGCTGGGGGCCTTGATCAACACAAACTCGATCCCCTTTTTTTCGCAGAGGAGCCGCATTTTGTCCAGGTAATCCCAGCAAATGGACGGCAGCGTATAGTCGGCCAGCGCAAGGCCCGTGGGAACCACGGTTACCGGCTTAATATCGCCGCGTATGATAAAGCCGTTGTGCGCTACCCTGCCCGGCCCGAAAAAATAGCGGAAATCCTCGGATTTCAGCTCGCTCCAGCGGTCGTGGAAGCGCAGTATCGGAAAGAAATAACTGAGCGGGTCTTCGCCCGGCATAAGGTTGTCCGACACGGCCCGCACTTTAACCGGCGAAGGCCGGAAGCCCTGGAGGTTAAGCCGGTTATAGGCCTCGCTCTGGGGTTCGCCGAATTTCATCGCGAGGACGCTGAACACCACCGCATCGGGGGTTTCGTAGTACAGCGTGTCTTCCAGCGTATAATAGGAGTGCCATATAAGCTGCTGCGCGCCGCCGCGAATATATGAGGTAACGCCGTGCTCCCGCCACATCGCCATAGGCGAGAAGTTCTCGTACACCTCGCAGTCGCCGATGAACAGCACCTGATGGTCTTTTTCAGAAGCGTAATACTCGGCGGTCAAATTGCCTTCGTAGGAGGCGGACATATATTTTGGATATAAGAGCCGCCCCGCCGCCGCGAAGACGAGAACCGCAATTATCATCATAATTCCGCATTTTGCAACTTTCATCTAAACACCTATCCATAAAAATCGTTAAAAACGATTATAAATAAACTGCGAAGCGTCATATCCCATCCCGTAAGCGCCGAAAACCACGATAGCCAGGGCCAGCAGCAGGCAAGCGGCGTAACGCGCTGCGGCTTTATTTATCCACGGCTTCCCCCTGCGTTTAATTCCCCCGGCAATGATCATCAC